>JAJZUC010000066.1 GCA_021847245.1 Deltaproteobacteria bacterium
TCCGGCGGCCCCCGAAGAGCATGCCGAGGTGAAGGTCGCCAGGGCCGAGCCCCCGCGCAAAGAGAGCTCCAGGGAGTTCCACAAGTACTACACCGTGAAGAGGGGAGACACCATCGCCTCCCTTGCGAAGCGGTTCAACATCTCCTCCCGCATCCTGGCGGCGTGGAACAACCTGAAGGGGAAACTGGCGCTTCGCCCCGGCAAGCGGATCATCGTCGCCAAGTACGTCGAGAAGAAGGGGGCGATGGTGCCCGTGCCGAACGGGGACGAGAACGGCTAGCCGCTGCGCCGTCCCGCAAATATCACCCATGCCGGCCGCGCCCTTCGCCGGCGGGGAGAGGATTCACCTGTGAGCCGACTGAAACGAAAGGAACACCGATCCCATGTATAACTTCCTGATCTCCGGCGGCATCGCCCTCGCCGCCATCCTTGTCATCATCCTTTCCGCAGGCGCCTCCTCCTGGTGGTGGGCGATCCTCGTCGGCATCGTCCTCTTCGGGGGATCGTTCCTCCTCATCTCCCGCATCATCATGAAGAAGGTCCTGGAGGTGATGGAGACCGCAAACCGGGACCTCCAGGCGCAGCGCGTGGATAAGTCGATCCGCGAGCTCAAGGAGGCGTTCCGCTACGCCAAGTGGCAGATGTACGTCGAGGGGCAGATCAACGCCCAGATCGGCATGATCTACTATCTCAAGCGCGATTTCAGCAACGCCTTCCCCTATCTGGAGAAATCATTCAACAAGAACTGGGTCGCCATGGGGATGCTCGCCATTACCTACATGAAGCGCAACAAGCGCGACAAGATGAAGGAGACCTTCGAGAAGGCGGTGCAGTGGAGTCCGAAGGAGTCGCTCCTCTGGGCGCTCTACGCCTACTGCTGGACCGAATGCGAGGACTTCGGGCAGGCTAAGGATGTCCTGGAGCGGGGTCTCAAGAAGCTCCCCGGTGACGAGAAGCTGAAGGCGAACCTGGAGTCGCTCCAGGCGTCGAAAAAGATGAAGATGAAGGTGTACGGCGACATGTGGCTGCAGTTCCATCTGGAGCGCCAGAGCGTCATCATGAAGCAGCAGGCCGCCGCCATGGGCGGCATGAAGCGGCGGATCGTCCGGAAGTAGACGGAGGATGCCCAGGGGAAGTTGCCGAGAAAGGGACGGCGCCGTCCCTTTTTTCTTTGGCGCGGGGAGTGGATGGCCGATCTTCTGAAAACGCTCACCGTCCTTGTCGTCGTGGTCTGGCTGCTGCGGCGCAGGATCTATCTCGGGACGGTCATGGTAGCCGGCTCGCTCTTTCTGGCCCTCCTCTACCTGACGCCGCCGCTGCGTTTTCTCTCCGGCGTCTGGACCGCCCTGGCCTCCCCCGAGTCGCTGGAGATGACCGCCACCCTCGTCTTCACCATGATCATGGAGAACATCCTCCGTACGACCGGGACCCTGAAGCGGATGGTGGCGAGCCTCTCGGAGCTCCTCCCCGACCCCCGCCTTGTCATGGCGGCCATGCCGGCCATGATCGGGATGCTCCCTTCCCCCGGCGGGGCGGTGTTCTCCGCCCCGATGGTCCGCGAGGCGTCGGCCCGCCTAGCGCTCCCCGCAGACCAGAAGGCGATGATCAACTACTGGTACCGGCACATCTGGGAGTACGTCTCCCCCCTCTATCCCGGCATCATCCTCGTGGCGGGCCTCTGCCACATCCCCTACCAGCGGATCGTCCTTGCCAACGCCCCCTTTGCCCTGTCGGTGGTTTTCTGGGGGGCGTTCTTCTGCTTCGCCGGCATCGGGAAGGCACCGGCCGCTACGGGCAAGGGAACCGGCAGGGGACGGGCGCTGCGGACGTTCCTGGCAGCCATCGCTCCGATCATGGCGACCCTCATCCTCGTGGTTGTGTTCCGGGTGAACCCGGTGATCGCCATGGGGGGTGTCACGCTCCTCCTCTACGCCGGGCACCGCTATGCGCCGGCGGCAATCCTGACGTCGCTGCGGGAGAGCGTGTCGCTCAAGGCGCTTTTTCTCGTTTTCGGGATCATGATCTTCCAGGAGACCCTCCGGGTGACGGGGGCGCTGGACGGCATCTCCCGTTTCTTTGCCGCCAGCGGCCTCCCGCTGCTGCTGATCATTACCGCCATCCCCTTTCTGGCCGGCCTCATGACCGGCCTCACCATCGCCTTCGTGGGGATCACCTTCCCGATCCTCATGCCGCTCATGGGTGGGGATCCCCCCTCGCTCGGCCTTCTCTCCCTCGCCTTCGGGAGCGGGTTCGCCGGGGTGATGCTCTCCCCGGTCCATCTCTGCCTGGTGCTGACCCGGGAGTACTTCGAGGCCGACATGACGAAGGTCTACCATCGCCTCTGGGTTCCCCAGGCCCTCGTGCTTGCGGCTGGGGCGGTGCCGGTGTATATTTTCTCGTAGCCCGCGCGTTCTTTGGCGCGGTTTGCGGCATTCTTCGGAATCAAGGAGGATTTTCATAGTGAAACGTCTCACCTCGGTACTGCTCATGGCGTGCATCTCTTTCGCCCTGTCCGGCTGTCTCGTCAAGCAGAGCACCTATCTGAAAAAGGCGGAGGAGGCCGATACCCTTTCGAAGGATCTTTCGTCACTGCAGGAGCAATACCAGGCCCTCTCCGCCGAGAACGCCTCGCTGAAGACGCAGCTGGCGAAGCTGACCGACGAGGCGGCGGAGGTTACAAAGGAGAAGGAGAAGCTTGCCGCCGACAACAAGGAACTGGAGAAGGTTCTGAAGGCAAAGTCCGACAGCCTCTCCCAGACAATCTCCGATCTGAGGCAGAAGATTGCCGATCTTGAAGGGGAGAACGGACGGCTCAGGGCCGAGATCGCGGCGACCCAGAAGGCGAAGGAGGAGAAGGTCAAGGAGGTGAGCAAGACCTACGAGGATCTCCTCGACAAGATGAAGAACGAGATTTCCCAGGGGCAGGTCACCATCTCCGAGCTCAAGGGGAAGCTCACCGTCAACATGGTCGACGCCATCCTTTTCGATTCCGGCAAGGCCGAGGTGAAGCCGGAGGGGCTCCAGGTGCTCCAGAAGGTGGTCGACATCCTCAAGGATGTGAAGGACAAGGCGATCCGGATCGAGGGGCACACCGACAACATCCAGATCGTCGGCAACCTGACGAAGAAGTTTCCGACCAACTGGGAGCTCTCGGCGGCCCGGGCCATCAACGTCACCCGTTTCCTCCAGAGCCGGGGGATCGATCCGCAGGTTCTCGCGGCGGTCGCCTACGGCGAGTTCAAACCGGTGGCCGACAACGCCACCGAGGAGGGAAAGGCGAAGAACCGGCGGATCGAGATCATCCTGGTCCCGAAGGAAGCTCCCTAGATATCATGAAGAAAAAAACCGACAAAACCGAAAAGCCTGGGAAGAAGGGGGAAGATTTTCGCAGCACCCCCTTTTCGACCCTGAAGAGGTTTCGGGCCGAGCCCCCCCGGCGGGAGGAGCCGAAGAAAGAGCCAGCTCCACCCCCCGCGGCTCCGGAGCCTGACGATGCCGCCCTGTTTCTCCGGGCGGTGAGCGACGCCAAGCCGCTTGCCCCCCGGGCATCGGCCGCCGCCCCGAAGAAGGAGACCCCGCGGCCGGCCCCGGCGCCCGCGGTCGACGAAGGGGAACGGCAGGAATTTCTCGCCGCCCTCAAAAAGCTCAAGCTCGACGTCTCGTTCCGCGAGGGGATTCCCGCCGCAAGGGGAGCCATGCGGCCGATCCCCGTGAACCGCCTGCGCGAGCTGAAGAAGGGGACGATCCGGATCGTCAGGGAACTCGATCTCCACGGTCTGACGCGGGACGAGGCGCTGCAGGCGCTGGAGCGCTTCGTTGCGAGCGCCCACCGCCATGGGGAGAAGGCCGTGGTCATCATTACCGGCAAGGGGAACAACTCCCCCGGCGAGCCGGTGCTGCAGGGGGCGGTGGTAGGCTGGCTCCGGGAGAAGGGGAAGGGAATGGTGGCCGAATTCGCCCCCGCTCCCCGCGACCTGGGAGGGAGCGGGGCGCTGGTGGTATTCCTGAGACGCCCCGCCCAGAAGGAAGGATAACCCCATGTTCGGCTTCCTGCGGCGAAAAAAACGCGAACCGGTAGTCTTCGAGAACCCTGCGGCCGCCTTTCGCTACGCCTGCGAGCACCTCGACAACAAGGTCCTGCTGGAGGCGGTCATCCCGGCACTCGTAGAGGAACGGGGACGGATCGGCTCCGAGGGGGAACGCTACTTCCTCCTTCGCCTGGCGAACCGCGCCGGGGGGCGGGTGATCGAGGCGTGCACCCTCAAGGAGGCGACCGACTTTCCCGCCGTGGGGGATCTGGTCGGCTTCAAGGTGGTCCGGATCGATCCGGAACTCCCCGAGCCCTTCGATCTGCTCGGCTTCATCGCCTACCGCCTGGGCACGGTCTACGTCCCCGGAAAGGGGTGGCCGGTGGAGCGGAACTACGTCCCGGAGAACATCAAGCCGACCCTCCGCCTGTAGCCCCGGCCGCTTCGACCTGCCCCATCCCGTTTCCCGGATCTTCCATGCTCAAACTGCTGATCGACAATCCTCTCCTGCTCCTCTTTCTCGTGGCCGCCGTCGGCTACCCCCTCGGCCGGATCCGCATCCGCGGCTCGAGCCTCGGCGTCGCGTCGGTGCTCTTCGTCGGTCTCGCCATCGGCTCGATCCATCCCGAGCTGAAGCTACCCGAGATCGTCTACGTCCTGGGGCTCGCCCTCTTCGTCTACACCATCGGGCTGTCGAGCGGCCCGGCGTTCGTGGCGTCGCTTCGGCAGGAAGGGATCCGCAACAATCTCTTCGTCCTGGGGGGGATCGCCAGCGCCGCGCTCCTCACCGTCTGTGCCCAGCGCCTCCTCGGCCTCTCGGGGAACGTGACCGCCGGGCTCTTCGCCGGAAGCCTCACCAATACGCCGGCATTGGCCGGCGCCTTGGAAACGATCAAGCATGTGGCGCCCCCCGCCCTCGCCGACCAGCTCCTGGCCGAGCCGGTGGTGGGGTACTCCATTGCCTACCCCATGGGGGTGATGGGGGTGGTGCTCGCCATCAGCCTCGCCCAGAAACTCTGGCGCATCGACTACGCCGCGGAGGGGAAGCGGCTCAAGATCGCCGGCGCCGCCACCGAGGCGCTGCGAAGCGCCACCATCCGGGTCGCCTGGCCCGGGGCGGAGCGGCAGACCATCGCGGCCCTGTCGCGGCAGGAGAAGTGGGACGTCATCTTCGGCAGGATCAAGCGGGGCGAGGCGTATCTCCTGGCGGGTCCCCAGGTCCGGCTGCAGGCGGGGGATCTCGTCGTCGCCATCGGCACGGCGTCGGAACTGGAGCGGGTGGCGGCGGTCCTGGGCGAGCTGAGCGCGGAGGAGATCGCCCACGACCGGAGCGAATTCGACTACCGGCGGATCTTCGTCTCCAACCCCCGGGTGGCGGGACGGCGGCTCGGAGAGCTCGATCTCTTCGAGCGCTTCGGCGCCACCATCACCCGGATCCGTCGGGGGGACGACGATTTCCTCCCCCATGACGACATGGTGCTGGAGCTGGGGGACCGGGTCCGGGTGGTGACCCGCCGGGACCGGATGACGGAGGTCACCTCTTTTTTCGGCGATTCCTACCGGGCGGTCTCCGAGGTCGACATCCTCACCTTCAGTCTGGGGCTTGCCCTGGGACTTCTGCTGGGCACCGTGCCGATCCCCCTCCCCGGTGGGGTCACCCTCAAGCTCGGCTTTGCCGGCGGTCCCCTCATCGTGGCACTCGTCCTCGGCACCGTCGGGCGCAGCGGCAACATGGTCTGGAGCCTCCCCTACAGCGCCAACATGACCCTTCGCCAGATCGGGCTGGTGCTCTTTCTGGCCGGCATCGGCACCCGGGCCGGCTACGGTTTTGCCTCGACCCTCGCCAAGGGGGGAGGTATCGCCATCTTCGCCGCCGGCGCGGTCATCACCTGCGTCACGGCCCTTCTCGCCCTCTGGGTCGGCCACAAGCTCCTGAAGATCCCCATGAGCCTTCTGATCGGGATGGTGGCCGGGCTCCAGACCCAGCCCGCCGTCCTCGGCTACGCCCTGGAGCAGACCGGCAACGACCTGCCGAACATCGGCTACGCTTCCGTCTATCCCGTGGCGACCATCGGGAAGATCCTCATCGTGCAGGTGCTCCTCTCGCTCCTCAGCTGACCAGTCACTTCAGCAGACCGGATAGATCCCCTCCGCCAGCTTCCGGCAGAATGCGCCGATTCCCGCCAGCCCCCGGGCAATGATCTCCTCCGCCCTGCCGCTCACCTCCCCGAGCTGCCGGCCCCGTTCCAGCAGCAGCTGGGCCGCGGCCATCCGGGGCTGGTCGATGGGGGTGCCGATCCGGCTCAGGAGCAGGACCGACGCCTCCCGGATCCCTTCAATCTCCTCGCAGATCTCCCGGGCGAGCTGGTGGGCCAGGACGTTGTAGATCTTTCCCACGTGGCTCACCGGGTTCTTCCCGGCCGCCGCCTCGGTGCCGAGGGGGCGCCCCAGGGCGATGATCCCGTTCACCCGGTTCCCCCGCCCCACCTGCCCCGAGTCGGCATCCTCCGCCGAGGTCCCGAGGAGGCTCAGATAGACCCCCCCCAGTCCCCGCCCCGGCTCGTCCAGGGCGTTCAGTGAGACCTCCCGGCGCCCGAAGCCGGCAAGCGTCTCCGCGAAGGCGCCGATCTCCTTCAGGACGGCCTCCTTGCGGGCGAAGTATTCCCCTTCCGAGCCGACGAAGCGGGCGATGAGCGGCATCGCCACGGTGAGCTCCAGGTCGGTTCCCTTCCGCAGCCCCATGACCTTCACATCCTCTCCCGTCTCGGGGAAACGCCCCTTGAAGGATGGGGAGTTGAGGAACCGCTCCAGCGAGAAGACCGCCTGCTCCGTGGGAGAGAGGGGCCAGTAGCCGACGGCGGCGGAGGTGTCGTTGGCCGCCTTGACTTCCCCGGGGCGGGCGAAGATGTCGGTCAGCTCCTCGGAGCCGGGGGCGAGGACCAGGCGGAAGGTCACATCCTCGTCGGGATCGACGAAGCGGAGGTTGTCCCGAAACCACCGCCTGGCCGCCTCCACGGCGATCTCGGCCACCGGAATCTCCCGCCCTCCCGCGGCGAAGGTGGCCCGGTCGCCGATGACCAGCTCCATCGGCCTGGTCACCCGTCCGCCGCCGAACGTCTTTTCCACGCGGCCGGCGGCCAGCAGGCTCTTGTCGATGTTATGGTGGAGGATCTGGCCGAATTCGCGGAGATAGGCGCGGGAAAGGGCCACGGAGATGGCGTCCATGAC
Source organism: Deltaproteobacteria bacterium (assembly GCA_021847245.1). GTDB lineage: Bacteria > Desulfobacterota > Desulfuromonadia > Geobacterales > Geobacteraceae > Geobacter. The sequence continues at coordinate 7,257 of JAJZUC010000066.1, forward strand.
GGCGTCGCAGATGTAGTCGGGATGTCCCGTCCCCTTCCGCTCGACGATCTCGACCCGGTGTTCGGCGGCGGAAATGCCGCGATGACTCTCGATGATGATCATGCTGTAACTGTAGCATGCCGTGGCGTAATGTCATGCGGCAGGACCGACCAGCGCTCTTTTTTCGAGCGAAGTCCGTTACCCTTCGGTGTCGTCGACTCCGGCCGCAGCCGCTCTTCCGGTTGCCCAGCCGATCAGGGCGCGAAACGCGGCGATGGTTTGGGCGACGACGATGATGGCGCAGTAGCCCAGGAAGACCCAGGTGAACACCCCGGTGAATCCTTCGGTGAACCCCTCGGCGATGCCGGAAGAGGCGAGGGCGGGGGTGGCGGTTGCGAGAGCTGTGACCAGCAATGTTGCGACCGATGCGTTCATGGTTCCTCCTCTCTTGTCCGTTGGTCTGCAGGCGATCAGTTCGGGGAGCGGTCGGCGCCGCTTTTCGGTTGAACGACGTAATCGGGAGCGCCGAAGAGGCTCCTCATCATGGAGCCGAACAGCATGAGCCCCGGCAGAAGCTGGATCGTGACGGCCACGGTTCCCAGGGCGGCGAAAAGGGTCAGGAGGAGATCTTCCATGCCGATGCCGCTGAAGGCGATCGGGGGAATCCCCTCTTCAAGGGGTGGGAACGTGGGGAGGCTCATGATCTCCTCGGCAGTCGTGTTTTCCGGTCCGGCGGGTTCATCTCCACCTCTCTGCACTGGTCGTACCAACGATTGGTCTGCGTTCACAATATCTTTGCAATGTATTGAAAATACGACGATTGGATCGTCAGGATTTGAGAAGCGGAGGAGGAGCGTCACGGGCGCGTGTATAACCGGCATATACGTGCGCGGCGCGTCGGGCGCGTGTCCGGGGTGGGTCTTGAGTGATAACTGTTCGAAATGATGGGGTTTGTTGTTGAGAGACGGGGGCGCATGGAAAAGTTATACACCCGGACAGCAAAAAAGCGGAACCTGCCGAAGAGGTTCCGCCCGTCGTGTCGATGCCCAAGGAGAGAATATTACTTGAGCCGATTAGTACCAATCTTCCGCAAGGCCAAGTCCCCCTTTAGCAAAGGGGGATTTAGGGGGATTTGCCTTTGATTGCCGCTGAAAAATCCCCCCTGGCCCCCCTTTTTCAAAGGGGGGGTAACTTCTAGCGGAAGATTAGTGCTAATCAGCTTACTTGAAGAGGAAACTGAAGCTGAATCCGATGATGTCCGCTGCCGATTCGGGTTGCAGAATCCCCACATACTGGGCGGTAACCGGGTCGAAGACCGCGACGGCGGAGGATCTGCCGAACCGGAACCCTTCGTAGTAGACGGCCGGCCGGAAGCGGCCGATCTGCGTGCTCAGCTCCCCGAAGGCGGACCACGAGCCGCGGGGTTTGAGGGTCACGTCCTGGCCGAAGGCCTCGGCGAAGTTGCGGTTGAGGAACGGATACCGGGCCCCCCCTTCCAGGGAGAGGCGGAGCGTGTCGGAGAGGCGGTAGGTGCCGCGGATGCCGAGACGGGCGTAAAGGCTCAGCCACTCCTCGGTGGCCGAGGCGGTCTGCACCGGGACGGGAGGGACGTCGCGGGTCCGGGTGGACGATGCCTCGATGTTGCGCAGCCAGTGGCGGTAGCCGAGGCCGGCAAAGGGCTCCAGGTAGCCGCCGGGCCCCGGGAGTCGCCAGGAGACGTCGGTCTCGATCTTGCCGCCGAAGTAATTGACGTCGCTCTTGACAGGAAGGCCGTCAAAACGGGGGTCGATGTCGGTGGTCTGCCCGTCGTAGTCAACCTGCCCGCCGAACAGTTCCGCCTTTCCCCTCAGGAAGAGAAGGTTGTCGTGAAGATCGAGGGTCGCCGCCGCCCCCATTCCGAAGAGCGGCCCCTCTTCCTTCAACAGGCGCGAGCCGTCGGTGTCGTACTCCCTCCAGGAGAAATACTGGATGGTGGGGTAGAGCGAGAGTTCCTCGAAGCCGGCGGCGGTGGCGGAGGATGCCGTGAGCGCAACGAGAACTGCGGTGGTTCCGATTAACCGCTTCATCATGTTCGTTTCTCCTCCCGGTGGGAGCCGAACGAGGGAATCAGGCAGACGTTTCTTCCGGTTCCGGCTCCTTCTTCTTGCGGGGTGCCCGTTTCTTCCTGGGTGTTTCGCCTGCGTCCGCCGTCGGTTCTGCTGCCGGTTCCACTGCCGGTGAAACGGCCTCCTCCGCGGTGACCTCTTTCTTCTTGCGGGGTGCCCGTTTTTTCGGTGCTGCGGGCTCCACCGCCTCTACAGCTTCGGCGGTGGCTGCAACCGGCGCCGCTTCAGTCGCTCCTTCGGCAGGAGCGCTCTTCTTCGCCCGGGGGGCCCGCGGTTTCTTCGGCTTCGCCGGGGCCGCCTCGGGAGCAGGCTCCGCCATGGCCGAAGGAGCGGGAAGCTCAACCTCGACCGCCGGGGTCTCGCCGGCCTCTTCTTCGGCTGCGGCCGCGATCCCTTCCTCGGCGATGCGCTTGCCGCGCCGTTTCCGGCGCCGCCGCTTCTTCTTCGCCTCCTCGGCCGCGGGGGCCTCCCCTTCGGCCGCTTCCGCCTCGGGTGAGGGTTGGATCGGTTCCTCGGCGAAGACTCCTTCCGCCCCTTCGACCGTAACCTCGGCACCCTCCACCGGCGGTTTCTTGCCGCGCCGCCGGCGCCGTTTCCGCTTCTTCCGGGCTCCTTCCGCGGCCGGGGCCTCGGCGCCGGTCTCCGCCTCCTCCGCCTCGGGCTCCTCGGCGCCGGCTTCCCCGGCGACAGCCTCTGCGGCTTCTTCGGCCGCTTCCGTCTCCAATGGCTCTTCGGCGGCACCCTTCTTCCTGCCCCGGCGCCGCTTCTTCTTCCCTTCCGCGGCTTCCGCCTCTTCGCCTTCGGCTCCCTCTTTCGGCGGCTGTTCCTTCTGCTCGACCGGTTCGGCAGCTTCCGGCGCCGCTTCCGCCGGGAGCGGCTTCTCCCGCTTGATCAGCTCCAGTTCCACCTGGTTCATGAGGAGGGAGGTCTTCCCCTTGACGGTGACGACAATGTCGTAGTCGTTCTCGATCTGGGCCAGCTCCCGCCGCTTGCGGTTGAGGAGGTAGTAGGCCACCTCCAGCGGTAGTCCTCCCTGCACCTCGGCCACGGTCCCCTTGGCGGCGGCGGCGTGGACCTTGCGCAGGAACGAGAGGGCCATGCTCTCCACCGACTTCACCTTCCCCCGGCCGGAGCAGTGGGGACATTCAAGGACGCTGGCCTGGTCCAGGGTCTGGCGGATCCGCTGGCGCGACATCTCCAGCATCCCGAACTGGGAGATCCGTCCCACGGTGACCCGCGCCTTGTCGCTCTTGAGGGCCGCCTTGAGGGTCTTCTCCACGGCGGCGATATGCTTCTTGTCCCGCATGTCGATGAAGTCGAGGACGATCAGCCCCCCCAGGTCCCGGAGCCGGAGCTGGCGCGCCGCCTCCTCGGCCGCCTCCAGGTTGGTCTTGAAGGCGGTGTCCTCGACCCCTTTCTCGCCGGTGGACTTGCCGGAGTTGACGTCGATGGAGACCAGCGCCTCCGTCGGCTCGATGACGATGGAGCCGCCGGACTTGAGCGGCACCTTCTTCTCGTAGATCAGGTCGATCTGCTCCTCGATCTGGTAGCGGGAGAAGATGGGGCGCTTCTCCTGGTGCATCTTCACCAGCTTCTCGAACTTGGGCATCGTCTGCTTGAAGAAGTCCCGGGCCTGCCGGTAGACATCCTTGCTGTCGACCAGCACCTCGTCGATCTCGGCGGTGAAGTAGTCGCGGATGGTGCGGATCACCAGGTTCGATTCCTGGTAGATGAGGGCCGGCCCCTTGGTGGCGGCGGCCTTTTCCTGGATTGTTTCGTTGAGGTTGATGAGGTACTGGAGGTCCTTGGCGAGCTCGGTCTTGGTCTTGCCGAGGGCCTCGGTCCGGACGATGTAGCCGAGCCCCTCGGGAATCTCCAGCTCGGCCACCTTTTCCTTGAGCTTCTTCCGGTCGGCGTCGCTCTCCACCTTGCGGGAGATGCCGGTGGAGTCGCTTCCCGGCATCAGCACCATGTAGCGCCCCGGAAGCGATAGGTAGGTGGTGAGGGCCGCCCCCTTCATGTCCCGCTCTCCCTTTTCCACCTGGACCACCAGCTCCTGCCCCCGGCGGAGGATCTCCTGGATGCGGGGGCGGCGGTTGCGCTGCTCCTCGGGGATGTCGCTGCGCCACTGCCAGAACGACGGGTGGATTTCTCCCATCTGGAGGAAGCCGAGCTTCTTGAGCCCGATGTCGACGAAGGCGGCCTGCAGTCCCGGCTCAACCCGGACCACGACCCCCTTGTAGATGTTGCCGCGGGTCTGTTCGCTCCCCGCGATTTCGATGTCCAGATCGACCAGCTTGCCCTCTTCGACGATGGCGACGCGGGCCTCTTCCGGATGCATCACGTTGATGAGCATCTTTTTTGCCATTGGTGGGATTCCTTTGTGCGGGCGGGAGCGTCTCCCGCGGCGCGTAGATTTCGGCCGGACGCGGCGCGAAGCCGCACGGCCCGTTATGTATTCCGAACGCCCGGGGGGCGTGGAAGGCTTGATAAACCTTGAAACTATACCAGAGTTTTCCGGTATTAATAAGAAAAAACTGCGGCAGGCGACCGTCCTGCGGGGATCGGCGATTGACAATGCCGTTTTCGACCACCTACAATGACCGTTGCACAAACGAAACGAGGATCCATCGCCATGCTCCACCTGAAAAAGCTTTCCAAGGATTTCGCGGGACGACCGCTCTTCACCCATATCGACTGGCACCTGAAAAAGGGGGAGCGGGTGGGGCTCGTCGGCGAGAACGGGGCCGGCAAGTCGACCCTGATGCGGATCATCGCCGGGCTCGTGGAACACTCCGCCGGCGAGCTGATCTTTGCCCGGGGAGCGACGGTCGGCTATCTCCCCCAGGACGGGATCGTCACCCGGGGCCGTCCCCTCTTCGACGAGGCGATGGAGGCGATGGGAGAGCTGCGGGAGATGGAGCGGGAGCTCCATGAACTTACGACGCGCCTCGAAGCCGCTCCGGCCGCGGGGGAGGAGCACGACGCCCTCCTCGACCGCTACGGCCGGCTCCAGGAGGAGTTCCGCCTGCGGGGGGGGTACGCCATGGAGGCGGAGGTGGGGCGGGTGCTGGCCGGCCTCGGCTTCTCCGACGCCGACGGCCGCAAGGACTGCGGCGAGTTCTCGGGGGGGTGGCAGATGCGGATCGCCCTAGCGAAGCTTTTGCTCCGCAAGCCGAACGTGCTCCTTCTCGACGAGCCGACCAACCATCTCGACATCGAGGCCCGCAACTGGCTGGAGGAGTACCTCTGCTCCTACCCCGGCTCGGTGATCCTCGTCTCCCACGACCGCTTCTTCATGGACCAGGTCTGCCACCGGATCAGCGAGGTCTGGAACGAGACCCTTGCCGACTACCACTGCTCCTACAGCCGCTACCTCACGGAGCGGGAGGCGCGGGTGGCGGCCCTGCGGGAGGCGAAGCGGCGCCAGGACGAGGAGGTGGCCAAGATCGAGGATTTCATCAGCCGCTTCCGCTACAAGGCCGACAAGGCGTCGCTGGTGCAGTCGCGGGTGAAGCAGCTGGAGAAGATCGAGCGGATCGTCCTCCCCCCCGAGCGGAAGCGGATCCGTTTCCGTTTCCCCGAGCCCCCCAAGAGCGGCCGGGTGGTGATGGAGCTGAAAGGGGTGACCAGGGCCTACGGCGCCAATGTCGTCCTCGACCGGGTCGACCTGACCGTCGAGAAGGGGGAGCGGATCGCCCTGGTGGGGCACAACGGCGCCGGCAAATCGACCCTCATGGGGGTCCTGGCGGGGAAGGCATTCCAGGGGGGGGAGCGGATCGTGGGGCATAACGTCGTCCCCGACTACTTCGCCCAGGACCAGGCCCAGGTGCTGGGGGGGGAGCGGAGCGCCTTCGAGGAGCTCCTGGCCGACGCCCCCTTCGACATGGTGCCGCAGCTGCGGGACATCCTCGGCGCGTTCCTCTTCTCGGGGGACGACATCCACAAGAAGGTGGCGGTCCTCTCCGGCGGGGAGCGCAACCGCCTGGCGCTGGCGAAGATGCTCCTGCGCCCCTCCAACCTCCTCCTCATGGACGAGCCGACCAACCACCTGGACCTCTTCAGCAAGGAGGTGCTGCTGGACGCCCTCAGGAGCTTCGACGGCACCGTGGTCTTCGTCTCCCACGACCGCTACTTCATCGACGGCCTCGCCACCCGGGTGGTGGAGGTGGAGGGGGGGCGGCTCACGAGCTACCACGGCGACTACGAGTACTACCTGACAAAGAAATCAGATTCAACGATCTCCCCGGTCCCCGCTCCCCCGTCCCCGGTCCCGGATATATCGCTCCCGGCCTCCAAGGAGGAGCGCCAGCGCCAGCGGGAGGAGGAGAAGGCTCGCCAGCGCGACGACAAGCGGCGGCTGAAGCGGCTCGCCGAGATCGAGGAGGCGATCGCCGCCGAGGAGCTGCGCCTCGCCGAGCTGGAGGAGCGGATGGCCGATCCCGCGTTTTTCCAGGACCACGAGTCTGCCCGCCGGGGAGGGGAGGAGCACGCGGCGCTTACCGCGCACATCGCCCTCCTCTACGAGGAGTGGGAGGGACTAGGCTCCGCCGGCTGACCCTGCCCCACCCTGCCTTCTTGGCGCGAATCCTTGACAGTGGCGGCTTCGGGGGGTACTCTTTGAGAACCTGAATCAGCCTCGACCACTCGACCCCGGGGATTGCCCATGTCCGAATCCGTGTCGATATCGCTTCCCTCCAACGTCCCCCTCTATCCCCTCCGGGAGATCGTCGCCTTTCCCTACATGATTTTCCCCCTCTTCCTGAAGGACGAGGAGCTTGTCTCCTTCGAGGAGATGCTCGGCCACGAGCAGCTCGTGGTGGCCGTGCGGGCCAAGGAGGAGCCGGTCCCGGGGAGGATCCCCCCCCTCTGGGAGATCGGCACCCTCTGCAAGGTGAACCAGATCTACCGCCTCCCCGAAGGGGGAGGGAAGGTGGTGCTGGAAGGGCTTGCCCGGGTGCGGGTGGAGGAGGTGGTCGACGTCGGGCCGTTCCTCCGGGCGCGTTGCGAGCCGGTCCACGAGTTCGTGGAGAAGTCGGTGGTGGCCGATGCCCTCGTCCAGAGCCTGAACGCCCTCCTCAAGATCGCCCTCTCCTATGGCCGCCCCCTCCCCGACGACGTCATGAAGATGATCGACCTCATCGACAACCCGGCGCGGCTCGCGGACCTCGTCGCCCTCTACGTGAATCTCCCCCTCGACGACCAGCAGCGGCTCCTGGAGACCATCGACCCCCTGGAGCGGCTGAAGAAGGTCTACATGCACCTGACGGCGGAGGTGCAGCGCCTCCAGGTGAAGAACGAGGTTCAGGCCGAGGTGACCAGGCGGGTCGGCAAGAGCCAGAAGGAATACCTGCTGCGGGAGCAGATGAAGCAGATCCAGGAGGAGCTCGGTGAGGACGACTCCCGCTCCGCGGAGCTCACCGATCTGAAGAAGAAGCTGGAGGCGGCCGGGATGCCTTCCGAGGTGCGAAAGATCGCCGACAAGGAGTTCAAGCGCCTGGAGCGGATCAACCCCGCCTCCCCCGAGTACACCGTCTCCCGGACCTACCTCGACTACCTGGCCGGGATGCCGTGGAAAATTTCCACCACCGACAACAACGACATCAACCAGGCCGAGGCGGTGCTCGACGAGGACCACTACGACCTGAAGAAGGTGAAGGAGCGGATCCTCGAATACCTGGCCGTGCGCAGCCTCAAGGAGCGGATGAAGGGGCCGATCCTCTGCTTCGTCGGCCCCCCCGGCGTCGGCAAGACCTCCCTCGGCAAGTCCATCGCCCGGGCGCTGGGACGGAAGTTCATCCGGCTGTCGCTCGGGGGGATGCGCGACGAGGCAGAGATCCGCGGCCACCGCCGCACCTACATCGGGGCGCTGCCGGGGCGGATCATCCAGGAGCTCTACCGCTGCGGCAGCAACAACCCGGTCTTCATGCTCGACGAGGTGGACAAGATCGGCCTCGACTTCCGGGGAGACCCGGCCAGTGCGCTTCTGGAGGTCCTCGACCCGGAGCAGAACTACACCTTCACCGACCACTACCTGGACGTGCCGTTCGACCTCTCCAACGTCATGTTCATCACCACCGCCAACCTCCTCGACCCGATCCCCGCGGCCCTCAAGGACCGGATGGAGGTGATCCAGCTCTCGGGCTACACCGACGAGGAGAAGGAGAAGATCGCCGTCCGCTACCTGATCCCGAAGGAGATCGAGGAGAACGGCCTGGCGAAGAGTCCCCCTGCCTTCACCACGGCGGCCATCTACAAGGTGATCGGCGACTACACCCGGGAGGCGGGGGTGCGCAACCTGCAGCGGAGCATCGCCTCGGTCTGCCGCAAGGTAGCCAAGGAGATCACCCAGGGGAAGCCGCTGCGGGAGACCATCACGCCGGCGGTGGTGGAGGAGTTCCTCGGCCCCCGGAAGTTCTTCAACGAGGTGGCGGCGGAGAAGGACCGGACCGGCGTCGTCACCGGCCTTGCCTGGACCGAGACCGGCGGCGACATCATCTTCGTGGAGGCGACCCGGATGAAGGGGAAGGGGGAGCTGATCCTGACCGGAAGCCTCGGCGACGTGATGAAGGAGTCGGCCCGGGCGGCCCTCTCGTTCGTGCGGGCCAACGCCGCCGAGTGGAGGATTGCCGAGGACGCCTTCGAGGGGACCGACATCCACATCCACGTCCCGGCCGGCGCCATTCCCAAGGACGGCCCCTCGGCCGGCATCACCATGGCGACCGCCATCGTTTCGCTCCTGGCGGGGCTCCTGGCGCGGCGCGACGTCGCCATGACCGGCGAGATCAGCCTCACCGGCCGGGTACTCGCCATCGGCGGGCTCAAGGAGAAGGTCCTCGCCGCCCGCCGCGCCGGGGTGAAGAAGGTGGTGGCCCCGGCCCGCAACCGGGAAAACCTGGAGGAGATCCCCGAGGAAGTGAGAACCGAACTCGAATTCGTCTTCGTGGACGACGTGCGCGAGGCGATCGCGGCGGCGCTGCAGTAACATGCCCTTCATCTTCGTCGAAAATACGGTCAAATCGTTCCTGCTGGAATTCCAGGCGTTCTTCTCCCTCTGCGGCAAGGCGGTCGTCCGGCTCTTCCGGCGCCCCGCCTACTACCGCGAGTTCACCACCCAGTTCGACAAGATGGGGGTCGGCTCCCTCTTCATCATCTGCCTCACCGGGCTCTTCACCGGGATGGTGATGGCGC
>JAJZUC010000067.1 GCA_021847245.1 Deltaproteobacteria bacterium
ATGGAGGAGGGGTCCTCCATCATGAAGGTGAGGAGCTCCCGCTGGATCTGGTCGTTCAGGTCGTCCACGAACTGGTCGTCGCGGCAGACCTTGATGGCGAGGTCGGCGTCGCCCCGCACGAAGGCGTCGAGGGACTCCTTCACCATGCCGCCGGCACAGGCCGCCATCCGGGGGAGGTCGATGTATGGCTTGAGCGGCGGCTCCTGGTTCAGCTCGATGGCCCGCTTGGCGACGCTGGTGCACTGGTCCCCGATCCGTTCCAGGTCGGTGACGATCTTGAGCGCCAGGGTGATGAAGCGCAGGTCCCGGGCCGCCGGCTGGCGCAGGGCCAGAACCTGGAGGCACTTCTCGTCGATCTCCATCTCCAGGTGGTTGATCTCGTGGTCGAGGGCGATGGTCTTGCGGGCCAGGTCCGAATCACGCTCCACTAGGGCCTTCATGGAGTCGGTGATCATCTTCTCCACCCTTCCCCCCATCTCCAGGAGCTTGGCGCGGATGTCGTTCAGTTCGGTGTCGTACTGTTTGAAAATGTGTTCTCGTTCCATTGGTCGTGAGTTCTCCTCGGTGATGTCGGCATGGGGTCCGGGGGGCCGGCGCAAGGTTACCCGAAGCGGCCGGTGATGTAGTCCTCGGTCTGGCTCTTCTCCGGGTTGGTGAAGATCTTCCTGGTGGTGTCGCACTCGATCAGCTCCCCCATGTAGAGGAACGCCGTGTAGTCCGACACCCGGGCTGCCTGCTGCATGTTGTGGGTGACGATGACGACCGTGTAGCGCTCCTTGAGCTCGTTGATCAGCTCCTCGATCTTGACGGTGGAGATCGGGTCGAGGGCGGAGCAGGGCTCGTCCATGAGGATTACCTCGGGCTTGACCGCGATGGTCCGGGCGATGCAGAGCCGCTGCTGCTGGCCGCCGGAAAGCTCCATGGCGCTGCTCTTGAGGCGGTCCTTAACCTCGTCCCAGAGGGCGACCCGCCGCAGGCTCGATTCCACGATCTCGTCGGCGTCACTCTTCTTCAGCCGGCCGATCAGCTTGTAACCTGCGATTACGTTATCATGGATCGACATGGCAGGGAAAGGGTTCGGTTTCTGGAAGACCATCCCGATCCGGCGGCGGATGGCGACCGGGTCGACGCTGCGGTCGTAGATGTCGCCGCCGTCGAGAAGGACCTTCCCGGTGACCCGCGCCTGGGGAAAGAGGTCGTGCATCCGGTTGAGGGAGCGGAGCACCGTCGACTTGCCGCAGCCGGAGGGGCCGATGATGGCGGTGACGGTGTTCTCCGGGACGTCGATGCTGACCCCCTTGACCGCGTGGGTCGAGCCGAAATGGACGTTGAGATTGTCGATATTTACCTTGGCGTTCATTCAATACCTCTGTGGTGATGGCGAAGGGGCGCGTCAGCTTTGATATTTGTTCCGCCCCAGATAGCGGGCGGTGAGGCTCAGGGCGAACATCAGCGTCACGAGGACCAGTGCCCCCGCCCAGGCGAGCCGGTGCCAGTCTTCATAGGGGGAGATGGCGAAGTTGAAGATCTGCAGCGGCATGGCGGCGATCGGCTCGGTCAGTTTTTTGCTCCAGAACTGGTTGCCGAGGGCGGTGAAGAGGAGCGGCGCCGTCTCGCCCGAGATCCGTGCGATCGCCAGGAGGATCCCGGTCATGACCCCCTTCGTGGCGCTGCGCAGCGTCACCCGCAGGCTCGTGCGCCAGAGGGGGACCCCCAGGGCGAGGGAGGCCTCCCGCAGGGTGTCGGGAACCATCTTCAGCTGCTCCTCGGTGGTGCGGAGCACGATCGGGATCATGATGAGGGCCAGGGCCACCGCCCCGGCCAGGGCCGAGAAGCTCTTCATCGGCACCACCATCAGGGTGTAGGCCACCATGCCGGTGATGATGGAGGGGACCCCGGAGAGGACGTCGGCCGCGAACCGGATGACGTTGGAAATCCGGCTGCCGCCGTACTCGACGAGGTACATGGCGCCGAAGACCCCCACCGGAATCCCGAGCCCCGAGGCGAGCACGATCAGGATGCAGGAGCCGGCCATGCCGTTGGCCATTCCCCCTCCGCTCTCGCCGGTCGGCTTCGGGATGTGGATGAAAAAGTCGGGGGAGAGGGAGCTGAACCCCATCTTGACGATATGGGCGAAGATGATGACGAGGGGCAGCAGGACCGCCACGGTTGCCGCCGCCATGAAGAAGGTCATCAGCGCGCTCTTGAGGCTGCGGAGGGAAGGCATTCTCATCGGGCACCTCCCCTGGCCCTGCGGGTCATCCCCCAGAGGAGAAGCCGGGCCAGGACGTTGATGACGAGGGTGACCCCCAGGAGGATCAGTCCGATCTCCATGAGGGCGGCGCCGTGGAGTTTCGAGGAGGCCTCGGCGAACTCGTTGGCGATGACGCTCGGCATGGTGTAGGCGGGGGAGAGGAGCGACAGGGAGATCTGCGGCGTGTTGCCGATCACCATGGTGACCGCCATGGTCTCGCCGATGGCCCGCCCGAGCCCCAGGATCACCGCGCCGAGGATGCCGGAGCGGCCGTAGGGGAGGACCGCCATCCGGATCATCTCCCAGCGGGTCGCGCCGAGGGCGATGGCCGCCTCGCGCTGGCTCTGGGGAACGGCCAGGAGCACCTCCTTGGCGATGGAGGTGATGATCGGGACCACCATGATCATCAGGATGAAGACGGCGGCGAGCATGCTCACCCCGTAAGGTGCCCCCTCGAAGAAGGGGAGAAAGCCGAAGTGATCGATGAGGTAGGGCTGCACCGTCTGCTGCAGCCACGGCGCCATGACGAGCACCCCCCAGAGGCCGTAGATGACGCTCGGGATCGAGGCCAGCAGTTCGACCAGGGCCGCCACCACGGCGCCGAATTTCTTCGGAGCGATCTCCGTGACGAAGATCGCGGTCCCGACGGAGAGCGGCGTGGCAAGGAGGAGGGCGAGGATCGACGAGACCACGGAGCCCCAGATGTAGGGGAGGGCGCCGAAGGAGCCCTGGACCGGATCCCACTCCTGCCCCTTAACGAAACTCCAGCCGAACTTACGGATGGTGGGAAGGCTCTGGTCCACCATCTCCACCACCATGATGGCGATGATGACGAGGATGCTGAAAGCGAAGAGAACGGTTACTCCCTTGAAGATGAAGTCGCCGCTCACTCCCCGTTCAGGCTTCAATCTGCGGAAGGCTGCTTCCGTTGACACCATATCCTCCCTGCTCCCTGAAGCCCGACCAATGGATGCTTCTGCGGGGTTGTTGTTCATTGGGGTTCCTGGATCCGAACGAGCTGTTCTCTGTTGTTGAGTTCGTTACGGATTCTTAACACGATTGTAATAATGCTCTACGCAGAAGAATGGCCCGGACGGACGCCGCTTGGGTAAGCGGGCCGGCCGGGCCTTCGGCATCAGTACTTGATGGTCTTGATGGTTTTTTCCACCATCTTCTTGACGTTTGCGGGGAGCGGCGCGTAGAGCAGCGGCGCGGCCATCTTCTGCCCCTTCTCCAGCTCCCAGTTCAGGAACTCGACCAGTCTCCTGCCGTTCTCATGGTTCTTCTGCTGCTGGTAGACAAGGAGGTAGGTGAAGCCGGCGATCGGATAGGCGTTCTTGCCCGGCTGGTTCACCAGGGAGATGCGGTAGTCGGCCGGCATATGCTTGACGGCGCCGGCTGCGGCGGCGCTGGTGCTCTGGATGGAGGGCTCGACCCAGTAGCCGCTCTTGTTTCTGAGGGTTGCACAGGGGAGCTTGTTTTCGAAGGCGTAGGCCAGTTCGACGTAACCGATGGAGTTGGCGGTGGTCTTCACCTGGCCGGCGACTCCTTCGTTACCCTTGCCGCCGAGACCGATGGGCCACTTGACCGAGGTCCCCGTGCCGACCCTGCGGGACCACTCGGAGCTCACGCCGCGGAGGAAATCGGTGAAGATGGCCGTGGTGCCGCTGCCGTCGGAACGGTGCACGACGATGATCGGCGCATTGGGAAGCCGCACGCCGGGGTTGTCGTCGGCGATGCGCGGGTCGTTCCACTTGGTGATCTTGCCGAGGAATATGTCGGCCACGTCCTCAACCTTGAGCTTCAGCCCCTTCGGTGCGCCGGGGACGTTGTAGGTGACGACGACGGCTCCCATGACGGTCGGGATGTGGAGGAGCTTGCCGGGGGCCGCCGCCAGCTCCGCATCGGAGAGGGGCTTGTCGCTGGCGCCGAAATCGACGGTCTGGGCGGTGATCTGCTTGATGCCGCCGCCGCTGCCGATGGACTGGTAGTTGAATTTCACCGAGGGGTTGATCTTGGCGTACTCGCTGAACCACTTGGAGTAGAGCGGGTAGGGGAAGGTGGCCCCGGCGCCGTTGATGAGGGTCTCGGCCCCCGCCTGACCCGCCACCGCGGTGGTCGCCAGAAGCGCCAGAAGCGCGATCGCTCTGCGTACGACGTTGAACATTGCTGCCTCCTTGGAGTTATTGTTCATCTGCGCTGAATTATACCCGGACAATTGTTACAGGGAGGTTACGGGTATTGAAAGAATGGGTGAACTTGTACCTTCCCTCAGAGCTCCTCGTGCCGGCCCCGGGGGGAGTACCGTACCGCAATGATCCGCACTGCGGCGAGGGAGAGGACGAGGGCGATCACCATGGCGATCTTTTCCCAGGTCATATCCCGGTACCAGAACGCCATCACCTCGGTGAGGACCGTGACGAGGACCGTGTCGATGATGTAGGTTACCTTCACCCTCCCCTCAGAGAAGTAGGCCAGCGCCGTCCGGAGGATTTCCACGATGGCGAGCACGGTCAGCACGTCCACGAGGATCGTCCTGAATGCTCCGTGGAAGTCGGGGGAAAAGACCAGCCGGATATCGTAGAAGGTCCAGGCGATGCCGGCCAGGATCGCCAGCAGGATGGCGGTGATGAGCAGGCTCAGGAGCGCCCGCGCCGAAATCTCGAAGAACTTGGTCAGCTTCAGGTCCAGAACATCTTCTCTCCACATGTCGTTCTCCTCTCTCTGGTGTCGGAGACAAGGTTAATCCCCATTTGTTACGGCAGCGTGTCCTCGGAGTGAGAAGTGGGAAACTATTGACATTGCTCGCTTTCGCGCTATTGTGCCGATTGAAGGAAAACGCGGGAGGCAATCCATGGACAAAATCATAACCCATCTGCGTGGGCGGTTCGTGACGGGGCTTTTCATCGTTATCCCCCTCGGCATCACCATCTTCATCCTGAAGTTTCTCTTCAGCTTCGCCGACGGCATCCTCGGCACCTATATCGATAATCTCTTCATCGCCATTACGCACCACAACTACTACTTCCCGGGGCTCGGGATGATTACCGGCGCCGTGGTGATCTACCTGACCGGCGTTCTCGCCACCAACGTCATGGGGACGCGGCTCATCCGCTGGTGGGACGGGCTCCTGTCGCGCATCCCCCTCGTCAAGTCGATCTATACCTCCAGCAAGCAGCTGACCCAGGTCTTCCAGGAGGGGAAAACGTCGTATCGCCGGGCGGTCTTCGTGGAGTGGCCCCGCAAGGGGGTGCGGGCGGTGGGGTTCGTCACCGCCGAGGTGGAGCGGAACGGGGAGCGGCTTGTGGTGGTCTACGTGCCGACCATGCCGAATCCCACCTCGGGCTTTGCCCTCTTTTTCCGGGAAGAGGAGGTGGCGGAAAGCGGCATGTCGGTGGAGGATGCGGTCAAGTTCGTCGTGTCGGGCGGGGTGGTGGTGCCGTAGGCAGCGCGCCTTACGCCTTCTTCAGCGTGAACCAGAAGGTCGACCCCTTGCCGTGCACGCTCTCGACCCCCACGGAGCCGCCGTGGAGCTGGACGATGTGCTTGACGATGGAGAGCCCGAGGCCGGTTCCCCCCTCCTCGCGGCTGCGGGCGGCGTCGACGCGGTAGAACCGCTCGAAGATCCGTGCCAGGTCCGTCGGCGGAATGCCGATGCCGGTGTCTTTCACCCCCACTTTGACCATGGCCCCCTCGTCGGAAACCAGGAGCGAGATGGCGCCTCCGGGGGGGGAGTACTTGATGGCGTTGTCGAGGAGGTTGATCAGCACCTGTTCCAGCCTCCCCGGGTCGGCAAGGACCGTCGGGGCCCCCGCGAGGGGGGCACAGTCGATGGTGATCCCCTTGGCGGCGGCCTTCTGTTCCAGGAGTCCGGCCACATGCCGGGCAAGCCGTTCCAGGTTCACCCCGGTCAGCTCCAGGCGGAGCATGCGGGATTCGAGCTGGGAGAGGGTGAGGAGGTCGCCGATCAGGGCCGCGAGCCGGTCCGAGTGGCTGTATATGATCTCGATGAAGCGCCGGGCCCGTGCCGGGTCGCTCTCCAACGTCCCTGCGATCAGCGCCTCGGCATACCCCTTGATGACCGTCACCGGGGTCCGCAACTCGTGGGAGACGTTGGCGACGAAGTCGCGGCGGATCTTCTCGAGCTTCTTGATGTCGGTGATGTCGTGAAAGACCGCCACCACCCCCTGGAGCGTCCCCTCCTCGGTGAGGGGGACCCAGTGGGTCAGTACGTGTCTCTCGTCACCGAGGCCGAGAGTTAGCTCCTCGAGCCGCTCGCTCCCCGAGGCGACGACGGACCTGAACGCGTCGTGGAGGGCGGGGTGGCGGGTGATCTCGATGATGTGGCGCCCCTCCACGTTTTCCGAGAGGGCAAAGAGCTCGAGGAAGGCGGGGTTTACCAGGGTGATCTGCCCCCTGGCATCGGAAACCATGAGCCCCTCTCCCATCCCCCGAAGGATCGTGTCGAGCCGGGTCTTCTCCGCCGAGATCTGCTCCATGTGGCGCTCGATCCGGGCCGACATCTCGTTCATGACCCGGGCCAGCTCGCCCACCTCGTCGCGGGTCGTCACCGGGATGCGGCGGCTGAACTCGCCCGAGCCGATCTGGGTGGCAAGGGTGGTGATCGTGCGGAGCGAGCGGGAGGTGACGCGGGAGAGGATATAGCTCAGCACCAGGGCGATGGCGAGCCCGATGAGCAGTGATGCCGCCAGGAGCGTCCGGATGCTTGCCTTTGCCTTCTCCAGGGAGGTGAGGGGGAGCGCCAGGCGCATGATCCCCCCTTCGCCGGCAGCAGTCCGCAGCGGGACTGCCGTGTAGAGCATCGGGGTCCCGATGGTCGCGGAGTAGCGCACCGAGCTGCCGCTGCCGCTCCGGAGGGCGGCCTGCACCTCGGGGCGCTGAAGGTGGTTTTCGAGGGTCCCGAGCTGGTCGGGAGGGACCTCGGAGTCTCCCACCACCCGGCCGTCGGCGAGGATGATGGTCACCCGGGCCCGGATTTCGTCCGAGATGAGGGAAGCGGTGCGTGGGGCATCCCGTTGCATATCCCCGATGTGGCGCTGCGCGATGAGCCGCGCCAGCCGGGTCTCGCTGGCGAGGTTTTCCCGGATCTCCTCGGCCAGGTGCCTGTCGAGGGTGTAGGAAAGATAGCCAAAGAAGACCCCGCCGATGAACAGCACGAGGACGAGGTAGGACGCCATCAGCTTCCACTGGATCCGGAATCTCACGGCTCCTCCATCTTGTAGCCGAAGCCGCGCACGGTCCGGATCAGGTCGCCCGCCGGTCCGAGCTTGGTCCGCAGGCGGGTGACGTGGGTGTCGACCGTGCGGGTATCGCCGACGTAGTTGTAGCCCCAGACGTTTTTCAGCAGCAGGTCCCGGCTCTGGACACGACCGAGACGCTCGGCCAGATTCAGGAGGAGCTTGAACTCGGTGGTGGTGAGAACGACCTCTTCGCCGGAAACGACCACCTGGTGCCGCGCGGTATCGATGGTCACCGGACCTATGGAAAGAATTTTCCCCTCTGGTTTGTCGGGAAGGGAGCGGCGGAGCACCGCCTTTACCCTCAGCAACAGTTCCCTGGCGGAGAACGGCTTCACCACGTAGTCGTCGGCCCCGACCTCGAAACCAACCACCCGGTCGATCTCTTCCCCCCGCGCCGTCAGCATGATGACCGGAATCGTCGCCGTCTTTTCGGATTTTTTCAACATCTTGCAGACGTCGATCCCCATGACGCCCGGGAGCATCAGGTCGAGGATGATCAGATCCGGGTTGCGGATCCGTGCCGCTTCCAGGCCGCTGGCGCCGTCGAAGACCGTGACGGTCTGGTACCCTTCCTTTTCCAGGTTGAACGCCACCAGCTCCGCCAGGTCTCGTTCGTCTTCGATGATCAGGATTGTCTTCATGGGGTCCCGTCCTCCTCGCTGCAGAGCGTAGCGAAGAGATATTGCAGTTGTGTTACAGCTGTGTAAAGTAGCCGTAAAATCGCAACTTACGCAGCTTTCCACAAAAAATGTGGATAGGGTTGTGGATAAAAATGTTGGTACGCCATAAAGCTGAAATAAAACAAATGCGAATAGCGAATTGCCCAAAATTTAAGCATGGTATGCGGAGGTGATTTTTGTCAAAAAAATCAATCATTACGTATACTTATTGTAAGGTGTTGAAATGAAAGTAGTATCGGCCTGTCAAGAAATATTATGACAACTGTAGCACGAAGTGTAATACCGGTAAAAAAATAATACCCCGTTTGAAAAACTTGACTTGCCGCCGGAGGCATGGTAATTCGTAAAACCTCAAAAAATCAATAAGTTGTTTGTTTGAAAAGAAATTCGAAACCCCGAAACCCAGGAGGATGGTGCATGTCGCAACCACTTGAATTCACGGTTGGAGGACTTCTCGACTCGGTGGCGGCGCGCTACCCGGACAACGACGCCCTCGTCTATGCCGACCGGGGGATCCGTTACAGCTACCGCGAGTTCAACGAGATCTGCCGTCAGGTGGCCAAGGGGCTCCTGGGGCTCGGGATCCGGAAAGGCGACCACGTATCCATCTGGGCGTACAATGTCCCCGAATGGGTCATCCTCCAGTTCGCCACCGCCAAGATCGGCGCGGTTCTGGTGACGGTCAACACCAACTACAAGTCGGCGGAGCTCGATTATATCCTCAAGCAGTCCGACTCCAAGGCCCTCTTCCTGGTGAGGTCGTTCAAGGATACCGATTACGTTGCGACGCTGAACGAGGTTGTGCCGGAACTGGCGAGCTCCCCATCCGGCAATCTCGCCAGCGCGTCGGTGCCGCATCTCAGGCAGGTCGTCTTCATCGGCGACGGGACCCCTTCGGGAATGATCAATTTCACCCGAATCGCCGAGCTCGGGAAAGAGGTTTCCGACGAGGAGCTGGCGGCTGTCGAGCACTCCCTCGACCGCAACGACGTGATCAACATGCAGTACACCTCCGGGACCACCGGTTTTCCCAAGGGGGTGATGCTCACCCACCGCAACATCGTCAACAACGGGTTCCTGATCGGCGAGTGTATGAAGTTCACCGAAAAGGACCGTCTCTGTATCCCCGTTCCTTTTTTCCACTGCTTCGGCTGCGTCCTGGGGGTTCTGGCCTGCGTCACCCACGGCGCCGCCATGGTGCCGGTGGAGCTTTTCGATCCGCTGACGGTCCTTCGCACCATTGAAAAGGAGCGATGCACCGCCGTTCACGGGGTGCCGACCATGTTCATCGCCGAACTGGAACATCCCGACTTTCCGAAATTCGACTTGACGAGCCTGCGGAGCGGGATCATGGCAGGAAGCCCCTGCCCCATCGAGGTGATGAAGCGGGTCATCCGCGACATGCACGCTTCCGAGATCACCATCGCTTACGGCCAGACCGAGTCGTCGCCAGTCATCACCCAGACCCGCACCGACGATCCGATCGAGCTGCGGGTGGCCACCGTCGGCCGTGCCCACCCCGAAGTGGAGGTGAAGATCGTGGACATCGAGACCGGCGCCACGCTTCCGCCGGGCAAGCAGGGGGAGCTCTGCACCCGGGGATACCTGGTCATGAAGGGGTACTACAAGATGCCCGAAGAGACCGCCAGGGCCATCGACGCCGAGGGATGGCTCCATACGGGGGATCTGGCGGTCATGGACGAGAACGGCTACTGCAAGATCACCGGCCGGATCAAGAACATGATCATCCGTGGCGGGGAGAATATCTACCCCCGCGAAATCGAGGAGTACCTCTACACCCATCCGAAGATCTCCGACGTGCAGATCTACGGGGTTCCCGACCGGAAGTACGGCGAGCAGGTCATGGCAGCGATCATCCTCAAGAAGGGGGTCGAGATGACCGATGAGGAGGTCCGTGAGTTCTGCCGGGGGAGGATCGCCAACTACAAGATTCCCCGCTACGTGAAATTCGTCGACGCCTATCCGATGACCGCATCGGGCAAGATCCAGAAATTCAAGCTCCGTGAGATCGCCATTCGCGAGCTGCAACTCGAAGATGCCGGCGAGACGGCATAAGGGGAGGGGTTAGTGATGAGAGAGAAGGCACTCGGTATCCTCCTCGGTCTCTTCGTGGTCTGTTTTGTCGCGATCATCGTGGAGGAGGCGTTTCTCGGCGGCCGGCGCCGCCGCAGGCTGCAAAGAGAGGCGAGGCCAGCCCGTTCGCCGGAAGAACATCCGTAATCCCGGGAGGAGTCAGTGCGCATCACGCCGAAAGAAGAGCTCGAACACCGCATTTCCCGTCTGCAGAGGCTTATGGCGAAGGGGGGGCTAGATGCCGTCCTCGTTCTCCAGAACGCGGACCTTTTCTATTTTACCGGCACGATCCAGTCGGGGTGTCTCTACGTTCCCGTGGCGGATGAACCGCTCTACCTGGTACGCAAGGAGTTCAGCCGCGCCCGGATGGAGTCGGGGCTGCGGGAGATCGTGCCGTTCTCTTCCATGAGGGAGCTACCGGCCCGTCTTGCCGATTACGGCTATCCGCTTCCCGCGAAGATCGGCATGGAGCTCGACGTGATCCCGGTCAATCTTTTCGAGCGGTATCGAGCCGTATTTCCTGCATCCGCCATCGTTGATGCCACCCCCCTCATCCGGCGGGTCCGGATGGTCAAGAGCAAGTACGAAATCCACATTCTTCAGGACGCCGCAGTGCAGGTCGACAAGGTCAACCGCAGGGCCCGCGAGGTCATCCGCGAAGGGATGACGGATCTGGAGCTGGCCGCCGAGCTGGAGTTCACCGCCCGGAAGGAAGGGCACCAGGGACTGGTGCGGATGCGGGCGTTCAACGCCGAGCTGTTCTATGCCCATGTCTTTTCCGGCGCCGATAGCGCCGTTCCCGCCTACGTCGACACCCCCCTGGGGGGGCTGGGGCTCAATCCCTCCTTCGGCCAGGGGGCCGGCCTCAAGCGGATCGAGCGGAACGAGCCGATCATTGTCGACTTCGCCGGATGTGTCGATGGGTACCTCGTCGACCAGACGAGGGTTTTTTCCCTGGGAGAGATCTCCGGCCATCTGAAAAGGGCCTACTGCGATATGCTCCGGATCCAGGAGCGGATGATGGAGCTCGTCAAGCCAGGGGTGCCTTGGGGAGCCGTTTACGATGAATGTCTTGCCCTTGCCGTGGAGCTCGGCTATGCCGACAGTTTCATGGGAAACAGGAGCGCCCAGGTCTCGTTCATCGGTCATGGCATCGGCATCGAGATCGACGAATATCCTTTCATTGCCCGAGGCTTCGGGGAAATGACCTTCGAAGCCGGGATGGTCTTCGCCTTTGAGCCGAAAGTCGTCGTCCCCGGTCAGGGAGCCATCGGCATCGAAAACACCTTCTACCTTTCCCATTTCGAAGGACTCAGGCAGCTCACCTGCTCAGACCAGGAATTGACGTGCCTCTGATCATCTAACCAGTTTCATTCCTTTAAAAAAATTTTGTTGAATTTAACCAAAGAGGGTGTTATAAGCCTTTACAACAAAAACTGTATACAGTATACTAAAAAACAATTTCCCCGCACCGTAAACTTTCAGTAGCATATTCCCCGAAGCACCCTTTGTTCCGAATCGGCGACGGCCGGATTAAACCGCAGCAGAACCGAATAACTTACCACTTGAAAGGAGGAGAGAGGGTACGGGTATCATGGGAATCGGTTAGATTTTGTTTATTAAATTACAACCAGTCGAAAGGAGAGTCACTATGTCTAAACTCAAGGATAAGCTTGCACAGAAAATTCAGGAGCACCGCCCCCGCACCACCAGACTCGTAAAGGAATTCGGCAAGGTCATCATCGACCAGGTGACCATTGACCAGTGCATCGGCGGAGCCCGCGACATCCGCGCCCTCGTGACCGACATCTCCTATCTCGATCCCCAGGAAGGGATCCGGTTCCGCGGCAAGACGATCCCCGAGACTTTTGCAGCACTTCCCAAGGCTTCCGGGTCCGAGTATCCGACCGTCGAGGCGTTCTGGTACATGCTCCTCACCGGCGACATCCCGACCCAGGACGAGGTTGACGAAGTTGTGGCCGAGTTCAAGGAGCGGGGCAAGGTTCCCTCCTATGTGTTCGACGTCATCAAGGCCCTCCCGAAGGACAGCCACCCCATGGTGATGCTCTCCGCCGGTATCCTCGCCCTCGAGCGGGAGTCCGAGTTCCTCAAGTTCTACAACTCCGGCAAGTTCAACAAGATGACCTGCTGGGAGCCGATGTACGAGGATGCCAGCAACCTGGTGGCCAAGATCGCCCCGATCGCTGCCTTCATCTATCGCTACAAGTATAGGAACGACGAGCAGATCGCCGCCGATCCGAAGCTCGACTACGGGGCAAACTTCGCCCAAATGATCGGCCAGAAGCCCCCCTATGACGATGTGGCCCGGATGTACTTCATCCTCCACTCCGACCACGAGTCGGGGAACGTCTCCGCCCACACCACTCACCTCGTCGCCTCGGCCCTGTCCGACGCCTACTATGCCTACTCCGCCGGCCTCAATGGCCTCGCGGGTCCGCTCCACGGCCTTGCCAACCAGGAAGTTCTGGCCTGGATCATGGAGTTCCAGAAGAAGCTCGGCGAAGGGGTCGAGCCGACCAAGGAGAACGTCACCAAGGCCCTCTGGGATACCCTCAACGCCGGCCAGGTCGTCCCGGGTTACGGTCACGCCGTACTTCGCAAGACCGACCCGCGTTACACCTCCCAGCGCGAGTTCTGCCTCAAGCACCTGCCGAACGACCCGCTCTTCAAGCTCGTCAGCATGATCTTCGAAGTTGCCCCGGGAGTCCTTATGGAGCACGGCAAGGCGAAGAACCCCTGGCCGAACGTCGATGCCCAGTCCGGCGTCATCCAGTGGTACTATGGCGTTCGCGAGTGGGACTTCTACACCGTCCTCTTCGGTGTTGGCCGTGCCCTTGGCTGCATGGCGAACATCACTTGGGACCGTGCACTCGGCTACGCCATCGAGCGTCCGAAGTCGGTCACCACTCCTATGCTCGAGAAGTGGGCGGAGGAAGGCGGCCGCAAGTTCTGATCCGATACGGCGGAGGCACCCGTAAAGGTGCCACCGTTATTGTGCCGTTGAATGTAAAATGGGGAGATGTGCATTGACATCTCCCCATTTTTGCTTTGAATCGTGATCGGCGATTTTTGGTTAACCGAATACCTGTGCGCTGAAGACGTAGATATCAGCACCTTCCTCCCAGTCATTCGCCCTGAGACCTGCCTTGATACAGGTTTGACTGAGAAATGTGTTCCGGTCCCACCCCTGTTCCGTGGCAACCTGCGGCAGGAGTACCCCGCGGCAGAAGTTTTTTTCAAGGTAGATGCCGTGGGTTCCGATCTTGATCTCGTCGCACGAACTTATCTTGACGAGGGGACCCAGGATGGAGATTTCCAGCGAGAAATCATCGAGGTCTTCGGCTTTCATCGGGTAGAAGCGGGGATCCCGGGTCGCTGCCGAGATCGCCATCTCTTGCACAAGCTGGAACAGCGGCTTGTCGGAGGTGAAGTTCCCGATGCAGCCGCGCAGATTCCCGTCCTTTTTGATGCAAACGAAGCACCCGCCTCCTTTGTTGAGGTTTGCGGCTGGCGCCTGTGTTTCCGATATGATGCCGTTTGCGACGTAGTTCACCACCGCCTCACGGGCAATCAGGAGGAGCTGCTGCTTGTCGGAGTCCGAAAGTTCGCGTGTCACACTGTCACCCCTTGTGATGGAATTGACTAATGGTTTTTAAATTACAATAATTGCGCTGATTGTGACAAGGGTAAATCCAGGTTGAGGAGGATCCATGGCAAAACGTCACCGGGTTTTGATCGGCGGGGAATGGGTTGGCGACAACCGTTCTGGGATCAACGTCACCAATCCTTACGACGATTCGATTGTCGGAGTGGTTCCCGAGGCTACCGATGAAGATGTGGAATTGGCAGTAGTCGCTGCCCGGAGAGGGTACAGGGAGATTTCGGCGCTTCCTGCCTACCGGCGTTCGGAGATTCTGGCGAGAACGTCCGATCTAATAGTGCGGGACCGGGAGGAGATCGCGGAGATCATCGCCCGCGAGGCGGGAAAGACGTGGAAGTACGCCCTCGCCGAGGCAGACCGGAGTGCCGAGACGTTCCGCTTTGCCTCCCTTGAGGCGCGAAACGAACATGGCGAACTCGTACCGATGGATGCCTCCCCCGTTTCTGCCGGCAGATTCGGGTTTTATCTGCGAACCCCCATCGGGGTGATCGGGGCCATAACCCCCTTCAATTTCCCCCTGAACCTGGTTGCGCACAAGGTTGCCCCGGCCATTGCCGCAGGGAATTCTCTCGTCCTCAAGCCTGCCACCAAGACACCGCTCACCTCGATCAAGCTCGCCGAACTGTTGACGGAGGCGGGACTGCCGCCCGGCGGCCTCAATGTCGTTGTCGGGAGCGGGAAGACAGTCGGCAATCGCCTGGTGACCGATGAGCGCCTGGCAATGATCACCTTTACCGGAAGCCCTGCGGTGGGAGCGGAGATCAAGGCCCGCAGCGGGCTGAAGCGGGTCACGCTGGAGCTGGGCTCAAACTCCCCGACCATAATTGATGAAGATGCCGATGTTGATGCCGCCGTGTCGCGCTGTGTTGTCGGAAGTTTTGCCAATTCCGGGCAGGTTTGCATCTCTGTCCAGCGGATCTTCGTGCAGCGGGGGCGCTACGATGAGTTTATGTCGAAATTCGTGGTGGCGACGAAACTGCTCAAGGTCGGTGACCCCATGGACCGGGAGTCGGATATTGGCCCGATGATCTCCCGCGTAGAGCTTGAGCGCGCCGTATCGTGGCTCGACGAAGCGAAAGCGCTGGGAGCGGTGGTTGAGACTGGGGGTGGCGTCATCGGCAACTGCCTGGAGCCGACGATACTGAGCGGGGTGACGCCGGCGATGAAGGTTGTCTGTTCCGAGGTGTTCGCGCCGATCGTGTCGGTTCTTCCCTACGATACATTCGAGCAGGCCCTGGAGATGGCCGACGACTCGGTGTATGGACTTCAGGCGGGGGTGTACACCCGTGACATCGGAAAGGCGTTTCAGGCGGTCAAGCGGCTCGATGTGGGGGGAGTCATCATAAACGACATTCCCACTTTCAGGGTTGATCATATGCCATACGGGGGGAACAAGCAGAGCGGGCTCGGTCGCGAGGGGGTCCGTTATGCGATGGAGGAGATGACTAACATTAAACTTGTCTGCATCAACCTCTGATTCAGGCAACATTTTTTTCGCCGATTTGCGTAACAGCTTGAAATTATGTGATAGTAATGCAATTTGAACGTTAAAAAACGCTTGACTTTATTTTGGAAGCTAGTATATTCCCGTTCTGTTGCGTTACGTATTACCTTGCGCTGAGCGCACGAATGAAACTCAAAAAAGAAAAGAGGTGAGAACGTCAATGAAAAAACTGCTTTCTCTGACCCTGTGTCTTGCTATGGCCGTGGCTTTCGCCGCTGGCTGCAAGAAGAA
>JAJZUC010000068.1 GCA_021847245.1 Deltaproteobacteria bacterium
GAGATGGTCATGCCCGGCGACAACGTCGCGGTGACGGTAAACCTGATCACCCCGATCGCCATGGATGAAGGGCTTCGCTTCGCCATCCGCGAAGGCGGCCGTACGGTCGGCGCCGGGGTTGTCAGCTTGATTATTGAATAACGCAGTCGATTGGGGGGTGGGGGTAACTCCGCCCCCGTACCATTCGCGGCAAAGGATAAAAAGATGAGAGATATTATTACCCTTGGTTGCACCGAGTGCAAACAAAGGAACTACACTACAACCAAGAACAAGAAGAATACCCCCCAGAAGCTCGAGTTTAAAAAGTACTGCCGCTTCTGTCGTACCCACACCGTTCACAAGGAAACCAAGTAGTTCGCAGTCGTGGCAGGGGGTGCGTTTGCGCGCTTCTGCCAATCCACGCAGGCCAGTAGCTCTAATGGCTAGAGCACCGGTCTCCAAAACCGGGTGTTGGGGGTTCGAATCCCTCCTGGCCTGCCACTTTTTCAAACCGTCGCGGGGTTCGCAACGTGATCACCAACGTAAAAGAGTTTCTCTCCGAAGTAAAGGCCGAGCTGGGCAAGGTAACGTGGCCGACTCGCAAGGAAACCGTGTCGACGACCTGGGTCGTGGTTGTCATTGTCGTTCTCGTCTCTGTCTATCTTGGCGCTTGCGATGTCGTGCTCGCCAAGGTGATGCGGTTCATTCTCGGCTAAAAGGTATTTCTTATGGCAAAAAGATGGTACGGGGTACACACCTACTCCGGCTTTGAAAATAAAGTAAAGCTGACGCTTCAGGAGCGGATCAAGAACCTGGGCCTCGAAGAGCAGTTTGGCGAGGTTCTTATCCCGTCCGAAACCGTAGTGGAGCTCAAGAAGGGGGAAAAGAAGACCTCTTCGAGAAAATTCTTTCCGGGGTATATTCTCGTCAACATGGAGCTCAATGACGAGACCTGGCACGTGGTCAAAGAGACCTCGAAGGTGACCGGCTTCGTGGGTGGCAATAACCCGTTCGCCATTCCCGACGAAGAGGTGCTGAAGATTACCCGTCGGATGGAGGAGGGGGCGGAGAAACCGCGGCCGAAGGTGCAGTTTGAGGTCGGCGAAACGGTTCGGGTGGTAGATGGCCCGTTCCTCAATTTCTCCGGCGTGGTCGAGGATGTTAAGCCGGACAAGGGGAAACTCAGGGTCATGGTCAGCATATTCGGCCGTGCAACGCCCGTCGAGCTCGAATTCATGCAGGTCGAGAAGCAGTAGGAAGCGTCTGCTGCCTGATATACGAAAATCCTTATTATTCGAGAAGCACAAGGAGTTAAAGCAATGGCCAAGAAAATCACGGGTTACATCAAGCTGCAGATCCCGGCCGGGAAGGCGAACCCTTCTCCTCCGATCGGCCCGGCTCTGGGCCAGCATGGCGTGAATATCATGGAGTTCTGCAAGGCGTTCAATGCCAAGACCCAGGCGGACGAGGGGACGATCATCCCGGTTGTCATCACTGTGTACGCTGACCGCTCGTTTACTTTCATCACCAAGACCCCCCCCATGTCGATTCTGATCAAGAAGATGATCGGCATCGAAAGCGGGTCGAGCGTCCCGAACAAGAACAAGGTCGGCAAGCTCACGAAGGCCCAGGTCAAGGAAATTGCCGAGAAGAAAATGCCGGACCTCAATGCGGCATCTCTTGAGGCCGCCATGAAGACGGTTGAAGGAACCGCCCGTAGCATGGGCGTTGAAATAGTTCAATAAGAGAAAGGGTGGAAAGAGATGCCGAAGACTGCCAATAAGTACAAAGAGGCCCTGGCCAAGATTGACAGGAGCAGGAGCTACGGTCTCGCGGAAGGTATAGAGAGCGTCAAGGCTGCGGCGTACGCTAAGTTTGACGAGACCGTCGAGGTGGCTGTTCGTCTGGGCGTTGATCCCCGCCATGCCGATCAGATGGTGCGTGGTGCCGTCGTTCTCCCGAATGGTCTTGGAAAGGATGTGCGCGTTCTGGTCTTTGCCAAGGGTGAGAAGGAGAAGGAGGCCCGGGACGCCGGAGCCGATTACGTCGGCGCCGAGGACCTGGTTGCCAAGATCCAGGAAGGGTGGTTCGAGTTCGACACCGCCATTGCCACTCCCGACATGATGGGCCTTGTCGGCAAGATCGGCAAGCTCCTTGGCCCCCGCGGCCTCATGCCGAACCCGAAGGTGGGAACGGTTACCTTCGACGTGGGGCGTGCGGTCAAGGAGTGCAAGGCCGGTAAGGTCGAATTCCGCGTCGAGAAGGCGGGCATCGTCCATGCTCCGGTGGGGAAGGTCTCGTTCGACGCCGAAAAACTGAAGGAAAACCTCGTCGCTCTTGTCGAGGCCCTGGTGAAGGCGAAACCGTCGGCTGCCAAGGGGACATACCTCAAGAAAATCAGCATCTCGTCCACCATGGGACCGGGCCTCAATCTGGACATTTCCGAGGTTCAGTCCAAGTTGATATAGATCTGAAGCAGCAAGCCAAAGTCAGAGACAGCAGGCGCCCCGTCAACGGAGCCGGGGCTTAAAAGCCATGCAGCCTGCCGAGACTTACGGTGGTGACTGAAACGTGACGTTTCCGCGCTTCCCGACTTTGGCTGAAGGGCTCTTGGCCCGTAAATACCAGAGAAAGGAGGAAGGCGCTTGAACAGAGAGAACAAGCAGCAGCAAGTAACCGAGCTGCACGACAGACTCACGCGGGCAAAGGCGGTTTTTCTGGCTGATTTCCGCGGCATGAGCGTCGAGCAGGCAACGACATTGCGTAATGAGTTGCGTGCCGCGTCCGTTGAGTACAAGGTCGCTAAGAACACACTGCTTGAACTGGCGTCCAAGGGGACCGACAAGGAGTCACTCTCCCCTCACTACGCCGGTCCGACAGCCGTAGCGTTCAGCTATGACGATCCGGTCGCCGCAGCAAAAGTGCTCTCGAAGTTTGCCAAGTCGCAGCCCAACACCTTCAAGCTCAAGGCCGGTGTGCTTACCGGCAAGGCAATTGGCGTTGCGGATATCCAAGCGTTGGCAGACCTGCCGAGTCGTGAGGTTCTCCTCGCGAAGCTCCTCGGTACGATCAACGCACCGGTTGCCAACTTCGTGGGCGTTCTCGCCGCGGTTCCGGGCAGCTTCGTACGTGCCCTTGATGCCGTCAGAGCCCAGAAGGCGGGCAACTAACCTTATATTTCACCCGAACAAAATTTATGGAGGAATAAAGAAATGGCAGAAATCACCAAGGCCGATGTCGTCAGTTTCATCGAAAATATGACTGTTCTCGAACTTGCGGAGCTCGTGAAGGAGCTTGAGGACAAGTTCGGCGTTTCCGCTGCCGCTCCCGTGGCCGTCGCCGCCGTTGCGGCGCCCGCTGCCGCAGCCGAAGCCGCCGAGGAGAAGACCGAGTTTGACATCATCCTCAAGAGCGCCGGCGCCAACAAGATCGCCGTCATCAAGGTCGTTCGCGCTCTGACCGGTCTGGGCCTCAAGGAAGCCAAGGACCTCGTCGACGGCGCTCCGAAGCCGGTTAAGACTGGCGTTTCCAAGGAAGAGGCCGAGGAGGCCAAGAAGCAACTCGTCGAGTCCGGCGCTGAAGTCGAGATTAAGTAAGGTCAGACCTCCCATTTGCATGACAGCCAAGGTCGCCGTGCGCGGCCTTGGCTCTTCTATTTTCGTTGCGGCGTTGAGCTGATCAACTCCGCTTCGATCCGATAAAGCGTACAAATTCCAGTGGGTTGAGGGCGGGTCCGGCCTTCGCCAAAGGAGAATATATGGCTTATTCAATTGCGAATAACCAACTACTGCGCAAGAACTTCGCCAAGATTCACAAGATCATCGATATTCCGAATCTAATTGATATTCAGAAGAATTCCTATAAACGGTTTCTGCAACTCGATACCCCACCGGAAGTACGCAAGAACAGTGGGCTCGAATCAGTATTCAAGAGCGTGTTTCCCATCAGGGATTTCAGCGAAACCGCGTCGCTCGAATACGTTTCCTATACACTGGGTGCTCCCAAATACGATGTGGAGGAGTGCCACCAGCGCGGCATGACGTTTGCCGCCCCCATGAAAGTAAAGGTCCGTCTCGTTG
The DNA here is from genome assembly GCA_021847245.1 of Deltaproteobacteria bacterium. Taxonomy (GTDB): domain Bacteria; phylum Desulfobacterota; class Desulfuromonadia; order Geobacterales; family Geobacteraceae; genus Geobacter. The sequence goes on from JAJZUC010000068.1 coordinate 4,059, forward strand.
TCTGGGACGTCAACAAGGATACTGCCGTCCGTTCCATCAGGGACATCAAGGAGCAGGAGGTCTACTTCGGCGAGATTCCGCTCATGACCGAGAACGGGACGTTCATCATAAATGGCACGGAGCGTGTCATTGTCAGCCAACTCCATCGTTCACCCGGCGTTTTTTACGACCACGACAAGGGCAAGACCCACTCCAGCGGCAAGGTTCTCTATTCCGCGCGAGTGATACCATACCGCGGTTCCTGGCTGGATTTCGAGTTCGACCACAAGGACATTCTGTACGTACGTATCGACCGGCGGCGCAAGATGCCCGCGACGGTGCTTCTCAAGGCGCTCGGGTACCCGGTCGAGGAGCTTCTCAACTATTTCTACCGCAGCGAAGAGGTTTACGTTTCTGCCGACAGCATGTCGAAGAAGGCAGACGCGGAGCTTCTCTCGAATCAGAAGGCGTGCGTCGATATTGTCGACCCGAAAACCGGCGAAGTCATCGTGAAGGCAAACCGGAAGTTCACCAAGGCCGCCATCCGCAAAATGACCGAGCACGGGATCGAGCAGATTCCGATAACCGCTGATGAGGTGATCGGAAAGTACGTTTCCACCGATATCGTTGACCCCTCGACTGGCGAGGTGATCGTCGAGTGCAATGACGAGATCACCCAGACCAAGCTCGACGAGATCAAGGCACGAGGGATCGAGTCGTTCAAGGTGCTGTTCATCGACAACGTGCACGTAACTTCGTCGCTGCGCGACACGCTCCTCGTCGACAAGATCGGCTCCACTGACGATGCGCTGATCGAGATTTACCGCAGACTGCGCCCGGGGGACCCCCCGACGCTCAAAAGCGCCCAGGCCCTTTTCGACAACCTGTTCTTCAATGCCGAGCGTTATGACCTCTCGGCGGTGGGGCGTCTCAAGCTCAACTTCAAGCTTGGTCTTGATGTTCCTCTCGATACGCAGACGTTGACCAAACCTGATGTTCTTGAGGTTGTACGCTATCTGATCGATCTCAAGAACGGCAAGGGGACCATCGACGACATCGATCATCTCGGCAACCGGCGCGTGAGAGCGGTGGGGGAGCTGCTGGAAAACCAGTACCGGATCGGTCTTGTCCGTATGGAGCGGGCCATCAAGGAACGGATGAGCCTCCAGGAAGTCGAGAACCTGATGCCCCACGACCTGATCAACTCGAAGCCGGTTTCGGCTGTGGTGAAGGAGTTCTTCGGCTCGTCGCAGCTTTCCCAGTTCATGGACCAGACCAACCCGCTCTCCGAGGTTACCCACAAGCGGCGGCTCTCGGCCCTCGGTCCGGGTGGACTTACCCGCGAGCGTGCCGGCTTCGAGGTGCGCGACGTTCACCCGACCCACTACGGCCGCGTTTGCCCGATCGAGACGCCGGAAGGACCGAACATCGGTCTCATTGCATCGCTCTCAACCTACGCCCGGATCAACGAGCATGGGTTCGTCGAGACACCGTACCGCATCGTGAAGGAAGGCAAGGTCACTGACGAGGTCCGCTTCTTCTCTGCCCTGGAGGAGGAGGGTCACGCCATCGCCCAGGCCAACGCCGAGATGGACGCGGAGGGACGTTTCAAGAATGATTATGTGTCGGCCCGGAAAGGTGGCGAGTTCGTTCTGGTCGGGCGCGACGAACTTGAGCTCATGGACGTGGCGCCGATGCAACTGGTCTCTGTCGCCGCATCACTGATTCCGTTCCTCGAAAACGACGACGCGAACCGGGCCTTGATGGGTTCGAACATGCAGCGTCAGGCGGTGCCGCTTCTCAAGGCGGATTCACCCCTCGTCGGTACCGGCATGGAACGCGTGGTGGCAAAGGATTCGGGGGTCTCGGTCGTTGCCCGCCATAACGGTATCGTCGAGTCGGTAGATGCCTCCCGTATTGTCGTCAAGATCGACGAGGACGAGCACGACGAGACCGGAACCGGTGTTGACATCTACAACCTGATCAAGTTCGCCCGCTCGAACCAGAATACCTGCATCAACCAGCGGCCGGTAGTGAAGGTGGGGGATCATGTCAAGCGGGGCGATGTCATTGCCGACGGCCCCTCCACCGACATGGGCGAGCTCGCCCTTGGTCAGAACGTCGTGGTTGCCTTCATGCCGTGGGGCGGCTACAACTTCGAGGACTCGATTCTCGTCTCCGAAAAGCTCGTCAAGGACGACCGCTATACCTCGATTCACATCGAGGAGTTCGAGTGTGTCGCCCGCGACACCAAGCTTGGCAAGGAAGAGATCACGTCCGATATTCCGAACCTTGGCGAAGAGGCCTTGAAGGACCTTGACGAGTCCGGAATCATCCGGATCGGCGCCGAGGTGAAGCCGGGCGACATCCTCGTCGGCAAGATCACTCCGAAGGGGGAGACCCAGCTTTCTCCCGAGGAAAAGCTCCTTCGCGCCATTTTTGGTGAGAAGGCCGGGGACGTACGCGATACCTCACTTCGGGTTCCGCCGGGCGTGGAGGGGACCATCATCGGCGCCAAGATTTTCTCCCGCAAGGGGAGCGACAAGGACGCCCGAACCGAGATCATCGAGCGCGCCGAGGAGGAAAAGCTGCGCAAGGACGAGCAGGATGAGATCCGGATCATCCGCGATTCCGCGGTCGGTAAGCTGAAGAAGCTTCTCGTCGGCAAGAAGACGGCCGTCAAGGTGGAGGATAAGGCTGGAAGGGCCGTCATCGCCAAAGGGGCCGTTATCACCGAAGAGGCCCTCGCCGCCATCCCCGTAGACCGCTGGGATGAAATTTCCGTTGCCGAAGAGGAGGGGGTGGACGAGAAGGTTGCGCTCATCCTTACCACTCTCCATCAGCAGATTGACATAATTCGCTACGTGTTTGACGACAAGGTCCAGAAGCTCAAGCGGGGCGACGACCTGCCGCCCGGCGTGATCAAGATGGTTAAGGTCTACATTGCCATCAAACGCAAGCTCCAGGTCGGTGACAAGATGGCCGGTCGCCACGGCAACAAGGGTGTTGTCTCCCGGATCCTTCCCGAGGAGGATATGCCTTATATGGAAGACGGCCGCCCCGTGGAGATCGTTCTGAACCCCCTCGGCGTTCCTTCCCGTATGAACGTCGGTCAGATTCTGGAGACGCACCTCGGGTGGGCTGCCAAGGGGATAGGTTGGAGGATCGAGGAGATGCTCGAGAAGAACTCCCCTGCTAGCCAGACGAAGAGCTATCTGAAGGATGTCTATGGCTCAGGGGAGATGGATAATTTTCTTGATGGGCTTGATGACGAGGAGCTGCTTCTGGTTGCCAAGCGGCTTCAGCGTGGGGTCGCCATGGCCTCGCCGGTCTTCGAAGGGGCTTCCGAGGGTCAGATCCATGAGATGCTGGCCAAGGCAGGCTTCGATGTATCCGCGCAGGTCTCCCTCTACGATGGAAAGACCGGCGAGCCGTTCAAGCACAGGGTGACCGTCGGCGTCATGTATGTCCTCAAGCTCCACCATCTGGTCGATGACAAGATTCACGCCCGTTCCATCGGTCCTTACAGCCTCGTCACCCAGCAGCCGCTGGGAGGAAAGGCGCAGTTTGGCGGCCAGCGGCTCGGGGAGATGGAGGTCTGGGCGATGGAGGCTTACGGTGCCGCCTATGCCCTCCAAGAGTTCCTGACGGTGAAGTCTGACGACGTCGCCGGGAGAACCAGAATGTATGAGGCGATTGTCAAAGGAAAACACACCCTGGAGCCGGGGCTTCCCGAGTCGTTCAACGTCCTGATCAAGGAGCTTCAGTCGCTTTGTCTCGACGTGGAACTTCTTGAAAGTGACGAGGAGTAACCTCGTGTCGGAAACCGGGGCCGTTTTTCGTCTCGGTAAGAGATTGGCGTATGACAGCAAACAGATAACCACTCCTAGATCGAGGAGGATTAGAAATTGGAAGATTTTTTCAACTTTTACGATAAGCCTAAGGACCCGCTCCACTTTTCGTCGATTCGCATCTCCATCTCTTCGCCGGAGAAGATTCGCGAGCGATCGTTCGGTGAAGTGAAGAAGCCCGAAACGATCAATTACCGAACTTTTAAGCCCGAGCGCGATGGTCTGTTCTGCGCGAAAATATTCGGTCCGACCAAGGACTATGAGTGCAATTGCGGCAAGTACAAGCGGATGAAGCACCGTGGCATCGTTTGTGAGAAATGCGGCGTTGAAGTGATCCCGTCCAAGGTCCGGCGGGAGCGGCTCGGCCATATCGACCTTGCGACGCCGGTGGCCCACATCTGGTTCCTGAAGTCTCTCCCCTCGCGGATAGGGAACCTGCTCGATATCTCGCTGAAGGACCTGGAGAAGGTTCTTTATTTCGAAGCCTACGTGGTGACCGATCCCAAGGAGACCGGCATGACTGCCGGCGAGGTGCTGTCCGAGGACCGGTACCTGAAGGCGATGGAAGAACATGGCGGCCAGTTCGAGGCAGGCATGGGAGCTGCGGCCATTCGCGACTGTCTCAAGGGGCTAGATCTCGACCAGCTTGCCCAACAGCTCCGTCAGGAAATGATGGAGGCTACGAGCGAGGCCAAGCGCAAAAAGACCGCCAAGCGGCTTAAGGTTCTGGAGGCGTTCAAGGAGTCGGGGAACCGTCCCGAGTGGATGATCCTCGAGTGCATTCCGGTTCTGCCGCCGGAGCTCCGTCCCCTTGTTCCCCTGGACGGAGGGCGTTTCGCTACGTCCGATCTCAACGATCTCTACCGTCGCGTCATCAACAGGAACAACCGGCTCAAGCGCCTCATGGAACTCCAGGCCCCCGAGGTGATTATCCGCAACGAGAAGCGGATGCTTCAGGAGGCCGTTGACGCGCTCTTTGACAACGGCCGCCGCGGACGGGCCATCGCCGGGCCCAACAAGCGTCCGCTCAAGTCACTTTCCGATATGCTCAAGGGTAAATCGGGCCGCTTCCGTCAGAACCTTCTCGGCAAGCGGGTTGACTACTCCGGGCGCTCCGTCATCGTCGTCGGTCCCGAGCTGCGACTTCACCAGTGTGGCCTCCCCAAGAAGATGGCGCTCGAACTGTTCAAGCCCTTTATCTACAACAAGCTCGAAGAGAAAGGGTACGTAACCACCATCAAGAGTGCCAAGAAGATGGTGGAGAAAGAGCGTCCCGAGGTGTGGGACGTGCTCGAAGAGGTGATCAAGGAACATCCGGTCATGCTGAACCGGGCGCCGACGCTTCACCGCCTCGGCATTCAGGCCTTCGAGCCCGTTCTGATCGAGGGGAAGGCCATCCAGCTCCATCCCCTCGTCTGTACCGCCTTCAACGCAGACTTCGACGGCGACCAGATGGCCGTCCACCTTCCGCTCTCCATCGAGAGTCAGGTGGAGGCGAGGGTGCTCATGATGAGTACCAACAATATTCTCTCCCCTGCCCATGGGAAGCCGATCATCGTTCCATCGCAGGACATGGTCCTCGGCATCTACTATATGACCCGCGAGCGCCATTTCGCCAAGGGTGACGGGAAGATATTCTCGTCTCCCGAGGAAGTCAGGATCGCTTACGATGCCGGCGAGGTTGATCTGCAGGCCCGGATCACGGTAAGGATCAAAAACCTGGTGACCGACGAGAGTCCGGAATTGGTCGAGACAACCGTCGGACGCGTCCTCCTGCGCGACATTCTTCCCGATGCGGTTCCCTTTTCGGCTATCAACAAGGTTATGAGCAAGAAGGAGCTTTCGAACCTTGTGGACATTTGCTATCGCCTCGCGGGGAACAAGGAGACGGTCATTCTGGCGGACCGTCTCAAGGAAACCGGATTCCGTTATTCGACGCTGGCCGGCATTTCCATCTGCATGAACGACATGGTTATCCCTGAGGGGAAGGCTGCCATCATCGACAAGGCAACCGAAGAGGTAAAGGAGATCCAGAACCAGTACACCGAAGGTCTCATTACCGACGGCGAGCGCTACAACAAGGTCATCGACATCTGGGCCAAGTCGACCGAAGAAATTGCCCGCGAGATGCTCGACAACCTGTCGAAAGACACTGTTACCGATCCCGAGGGGAGGGAGGTTAAGGTTCCCTCCTTCAACGCAATCCACATGATGGCCGATTCGGGCGCCCGGGGTTCTGCCCAGCAGATCCGCCAGCTGGCGGGGATGCGGGGCCTCATGGCCAAACCATCCGGTGAAATCATCGAGACCCCGATTACCGCGAACTTCCGTGAGGGTCTCAACGTTCTTCAATACTTCATCTCGACCCACGGTGCCCGTAAAGGTCTTGCCGATACCGCGCTTAAGACCGCAAACTCCGGTTACCTTACCCGCCGGCTCGTGGACGTTGCCCAGGATGCCATCATCACTGAAGACGATTGCGGTACCCTCGACGGCCTTACGGTGTCGTCGCTGACCGAGGGCGGGGAGGTCATCGAGCATATTGGCGACCGCATCCTGGGTCGCGTGACCCTGGACGATGTTCTTGATCCGGTAACCGGCGAGATTCTTGTCGCAGCCAACACCGATATTGATGAGACTCTGGTGAAGAAGATCGAAGATGCCGGCCTTGAGCGGGTGAAGATCCGTTCCGTGTTGACGTGCCAGAGTCGGCGCGGCATCTGCGCCAAGTGTTACGGGCGCGACCTGGCACGTGGACACCTGGTCAACCTTGGCGAGGCCGTTGGTGTCATCGCTGCCCAGTCCATTGGCGAGCCGGGAACACAGCTTACCATGCGTACCTTCCATATCGGTGGTACGGCGTCGCGGCATGCGGAGCAGACCTCGCTCGAGGCGCGCACGGAAGGGCGTATCAAATTCATTAACATTAACAGCGTCGTCAATGTCGACGGCCATCACATTGTCATGAACCGCAATGGCGAACTGGCAGTTGTGGATGAGACCGGCCGCGAGCGTGAGAAGTACGCCGTCGTTTACGGCGCCAAGATCAAAATCGGTCCCGACCAGCCGGTCAAGCCCGGCGAGACTCTTGCCGAATGGGATCCGTACACCATGCCGATCCTCACTGAGGTGTCGGGGCGTGTCAAGTTCGGTGACATTGTCGAAGGTGTCACTATGGAGGAACAGCTCGACGAAGTGACCGGTCTTTCCCGCAAGGTTATTGTCGAGTCCCGTGACGCCGACAAGCGGCCGCGGATCGCCATTAAGGATGAAGCCGGCAAAACGATCAAGATCGGTGAAAGCTCCATGGGACGTTACTTCCTGCCCGTGGGTGCCAACATCTCCGTTCAGGAAGACTCGTTCATCAACGCTGGTGACGTTATCGCGAAAATCCCCCGCGAAACCACGAAGACAAAGGATATCACCGGTGGTCTTCCACGGGTCGCAGAACTCTTCGAGGCACGCAAGCCAAAAGACTTTGCGGTTATTTCCGAGATCGACGGTGTTGTGACCTTCGGTAAGGACGCAAAGGGCAAGCGCAAGGTAGTCGTTACCCCCGAGATTGGTGAGCCGAAGGAGTACCTCATCCCCAAGGGCAAGCATATCAGTGTGCATGAAAACGACTATGTCCGGGCGGGCGAGCCACTTATGGACGGATCGTCGAACCCCCATGACATTCTGCGCGTACTGGGTCTTAAAGAGCTCGCCAAGTACCTCGTGGACGAAGTGCAGGAGGTATACCGTCTCCAGGGGGTCAAGATCAACGACAAGCATATTGAAACCATTGTTCGCCAGATGCTCCGCCGTGTCCGCATCAAAGATGTCGGCGATACCAGCTTCCTGATCGATGACCAGCTGGAGCGTTGGGCATTCGAGGAAGAGAACGAAAAAGTTCTGACCAAGGGAGGGCGCCCGGCCATTGCAGAGCCCTTACTTCTTGGCATTACAAAGGCCTCGCTCTCCACTGAGTCGTTTATCTCGGCGGCTTCGTTCCAGGAGACGACAAAAGTGTTGACACAAGCGTCCATCGAAGGTAAGCTTGACACCCTTCGCGGCCTGAAGGAAAACGTCATTATGGGCCGCCTCATCCCTGCCGGTACCGGGCTTTCACGCTACCGGAACCTGAAGCTCGTCATAGAGCAGTCAGATGTGGTAGTGGCCGCTCCCCCGCCTACAGCCGAGGTTGAAACATATCCAGAGTTAGATGATGAAGGAGATGAGTAGCGTCTGGGGAGGGGGAGCCCCCTCTTTCCCTTGATTTTGTGTTAAATAATGGAAAAAAAGCTTGACAAGCAAGTGACTGGCTGTTATTTTTGTCGCTTCCGCAGGGAGAATACCCCCTCTGAAAAAGCGGTAACTGGGAGATAGAGTGTATGCCTACAATTAATCAGCTGATTCGTATCGGCAGGGAAAGCAAGAAGGACAAGTCAACCGCGCCTGCTCTGAAGTGTTGCCCGCAGAAGCGCGGTGTCTGTACGAGGGTTTATACGACGACGCCCAAAAAACCGAACTCCGCTTTGCGTAAGGTTGCGCGGGTGCGTCTTACAAACGGCATTGAGGTGACCTCCTATATCCCGGGGGTGGGCCATAACCTTCAGGAGCACTCGGTTGTATTGATCCGCGGAGGGAGGGTTAAGGACCTTCCGGGCGTCCGTTATCATATTGTTCGTGGCACTTTGGATTCGGTTGGAGTCAAGGATCGCAAGAAGAGTCGCTCGAAGTATGGTGCGAAGAGGCCCAAGTAAAGACTTTGTGAGAGGGTGTTATGCCGAGAAGACGTGAGGTTGCAAAAAGGGTTATTCTGCCGGACCCGAAATTCAATGACCGTGTCGTTGCGAAGCTGATCAACGTGATAATGCTCGACGGCAAAAAGAGTACGGCTGAGCGGGCTCTCTACGGCGCCCTTGACGCTGCGGCGCAGCGTGCCGGTGATGATCCGGTGAAGGTGCTTAAGAAGTGCCTTGATAACATTAAGCCGATGCTTGAGGTGAAATCGCGGCGGGTCGGCGGGTCCACCTATCAGGTGCCTGTTGAGGTGCGTGCCGAGCGCCGTATGTCTTTGGCTATGCGGTGGCTGGTGAAGTATGCAAATGACCGGTCGGAGAAGACGATTACTGATAAGCTGGCGGGTGAAATACTGGATGCTTACAATAATCGTGGCGCTGCTGTGAAGAAGCGCGAGGATACGCACCGGATGGCGGAAGCTAACAGGGCTTTTGCGCACTACCGCTGGTAGTTTCATATAGGGTTACTGGTATCTGGAGGAATTTGTGGCACGACTTGTACCGTTGGAAAAGACCCGAAACATCGGGATCATGGCTCACATTGATGCAGGTAAGACGACCACTACCGAGCGTATCCTGTATTACACCGGGGTGACGCATAAGATAGGCGAGGTGCATGAAGGTGCTGCCACGATGGACTGGATGGAGCAGGAGCAGGAGCGTGGCATCACGATTACCTCTGCTGCCACGACCTGTAACTGGGGTGATCATCGCATAAACATCATCGACACCCCTGGTCACGTTGACTTTACGATTGAGGTTGAGCGTTCTCTTCGGGTTCTCGACGGCGCTGTGGCGGTGTTCTGCTCCGTGGGCGGGGTCGAGCCGCAATCTGAAACGGTGTGGCGGCAGGCCGACAAGTACCGTGTTCCCCGGATTGCCTTTGTGAATAAGATGGACCGGGTGGGAGCAGATTTCTTTCGTGGCGTTTCGATGATCCGCGATCGCCTCAAGGCGAACCCGGTGCCTATCCAGTTGCCGATCGGTGCCGAGGATACGTATAAAGGTGTTGTCGATCTCGTTGAGATGAAGGCGATCGTTTGGGACGAGGAGTCGCTCGGCGCCAAGTTTCATGTGGAGGAGATCCCCGCCGATCTGGCAGAGTTGGCGGCAGAGTACCGTGAAAAGATGATTGAGGAGATTTCGACCCACGATGAAGCCCTGATGGAGAAATATCTGGGTGGAGAAGAGCTGACCCAGGACGAGATCAAGGCTGCCATTCGCAAGGCAACGATTGATATTCAGATTTGTCCGGTCATTTGCGGCTCGGCGTTCAAAAACAAGGGCGTCCAGAACCTTCTCGACGCGGTTGTTGAATATCTTCCCTCCCCGGTTGACATTCCTGCCATTAAAGGGATCGATGCACGCTCCGGTGAAGAAATCGAGCGGAAAGCCTCTGACGGTGAGCCGTTCTCGGCGCTGGCATTCAAGATTATGACGGATCCTTTTGTGGGTCAGCTCTGTTTTATGCGGGTGTATTCCGGAGTTCTCAACTCGGGCTCCTATGTGTACAACTCCACCAAGGACAAGAAGGAGCGGATTGGTAGACTTCTTAAGATGCACGCCAACAAGCGTGAGGAGATCAAGGAAGTCCTCGCCGGTGACATTGCGGCCGCGGTAGGGTTGAAGTATACCACGACTGGCGATACGCTCTGCCCCGAAGACGCGCCGGTCGTTCTTGAGTCGATAGAGTTTCCTGAGCCCGTCATTGCCATCGCTATCGAGCCGAAGACGAAGGCTGACCAGGAGAAACTGGGAATCAGCCTTCAGAAACTTGCAAGTGAAGACCCTTCGTTCCGTGTGAGGACTGACGAGGAGACTGGCCAGACAATCATCTCGGGGATGGGTGAGTTGCATCTTGAGATCATCGTCGATCGGCTCATGCGTGAGTTCAAGGTCGAGGCGAATGTTGGCAAGCCTCAGGTTGCCTATCGCGAGACGGTTACCAAGAAGGTCAAGGTTGAGGGCAAGTTTGTTCGTCAATCCGGTGGCCGCGGGCAGTACGGACATGTCTGGATCGAGATGGAGCCTCAGGAGCCCGGCAAGGGTTATGAGTTTGTGGATGCGATTAAGGGCGGGGTTGTGCCTCGTGAATATATCCCCGCTGTCGACAAGGGAATTCAGGAGGCCATGGATACCGGCGTATTGGCTGGCTTCCCGTGCGTCGACTTCAAGGTAACGCTCGTTGATGGTTCATACCACGAAGTTGACTCTTCGGAAATGGCGTTCAAGATTGCGGGTTCAATGGCGTTCAAGGAGGCGTCCGCAAAGGCGTCGCCGGTGCTTCTCGAACCGATCATGTCGGTTGAAGTTGTTGTGCCCGAGGAGTACATGGGCGATGTTATCGGCGATCTCAACTCTCGCCGCGGTCGCATAATGGGTATGGAAGGACGTGCCGGTGCACAGGTGGTAAGTGCGATGGTTCCCCTCGCGCAGATGTTTGGATACGCTACCGATCTTCGCTCGGCAACCCAAGGACGCGCAACCTATACGATGGTATTCGATCATTATGAACAAGTACCTAAGTCAGTGTCTGAAGAGATAATTGCAAAGGTTAAAGGCTAATATTATTCGCTGAGGGAGGAAATCCTACATGGCAAAGGCAAAATTCGAGAGGAAGAAACCGCACGTCAACATAGGGACGATTGGTCACGTAGACCACGGGAAGACCACGCTGACCGCGGCCATCACCAAGGTACTGGCGG
>JAJZUC010000069.1 GCA_021847245.1 Deltaproteobacteria bacterium
CAACTCGTTAATCACCGGTATCCGTATATAAGTGACTTGCCACCTATATAAGTGATCGGTGCCTTATATAGGTGACCTGACGGTTACCTATATACGTGACTTTTGCGTGTTTTTGCCGGTTTGATCCGGCAACCTATATAGGTGACTTGCCCGCCTGCTACTGCTTCCTCACACATCACCGCCATCACTCTCTCACTATCAACTCTACCAGTGACGAATCCCCTCGAATCGCACCAAAACAGACACGCCAGATCCGTTCCTCCGGATTCCAGCGTCCACCGGCGGCTTTCAGCTTCTCCCGCAGCGCCGTTTCAGTGTACGGCACGGAAACGGCAACAAGTTCCGTGTCCCGGTAGCGAGGTGTTCCCCTGGGCCGTCTATCCACGATGATTTCTGCCGTCGTCAGATTATCCCCTGTTTGTTCATCATAACGATACCGTACACAGACCAGCGCAGCGCCAAACCGGGTCACCAGTCGTTGAGTCCCTTTCTGCCCTGCAAGACTCGCAGGGACATTCTTATCTATTTTTCTAAAACTGCAAGCCACATTATCAGCAAAGGGTGAAGTAAAAAGTCGCCCCCTTGCCAGGTTCCCCCTCGGCCCATACTCTCCCGCCGTGGCGGTGGATGATCCGCTGCACGGTGGCGAGACCGATGCCGTGCCCCCCGAATTCAGCAGTGCCGGAAAGCCGCTGGAAAGGGCTGAACAACTTCTCCACGTCCGCCATGTCGAATCCGGCCCCATTGTCGCGGACAAAACAGGCAGGCTGCCCCTCGACTTTTATCGTACCGAATTCGATGATCCCCTCATCCAGCGCGCCGGTGTATTTCCAGGCGTTGCCGAGGAGGTTATCCAGGACCACGCGGAGCAATCCCGCATCCCCCTCGGCCCTGACCCCGTCAGCGATCAGGAACGTGACCCGACGCCCCGGCTCAGCCAGTTTCAGCTTCTCAGCCACTTCACGCGCCATGGCGGAGAGATCGACCGTTTCCCGGTGCGGCTCGACGTGAGCCAGGCGGGAGAATCTGAGCAGGGCGTCGATGAGCTGGTTCATGCTCAGGGTGCCGTCATGGATCTCCTGCAGATAGCCCCGGCACTGGACGCTCAGGTTGTTGCCGCACAATTCCTGGATGAGCTGGCAGTAGCCGTTGATGATCGTCAATGGCTTGCGCAGGTCGTGGGAAACCGAGTAGCTGAACGTTTCCAGTTCCCGGTTGGCCGTTTCCAGCTCGAAAGCCCGCGCGGCCAGGTTGGTGTTCAGGATTTCGATCTCCTCCTCGGCCCGCTTGCGGGCGGTCACATCGGTCATGACGGCGAGCGAGCGGATGATCGTCCCCCCGCTGTCCCGTTCCGCTATGGCCGACAGGAGAACCTCCAGAATCTCGCCGTTCTTCTTTACGAACTGGTACGGCACTTCCTTGCAGAAACCGGTCCGGTAAAATTCGGGAAGGACGATCTCCGAGGCATGGCGGCGGGATGCCGCCGTGAGAAATTCCGTGGATTTTCGGCCGAGCACCTCGCTTCTCTCATAGCCGAGCGTTTCGAGCCAGTAATCGCTGACACTGATCAGGCGCCCGTCGCGATCTATGGAATGGAGCATGACCGGCGTTTCGTTGTAGAGGCTGCGATAGCGTTCCTCGCTGTAGCGCAGCTCCTCTTCCGCCTTTTTGCGGGCGGTGATGTCGTTCACCAGGCTCACGAGACATCGTTCCACGCCAATCTCGATGATCTCGGCCGAATAGAGGCCGATGATAATGGTGCCCGCTTTGCACCTGAAGCCGATCTCCAGGTCGCGCACCTTCTTGCCTTCCGCCAGCATCCGGAGCACCATAGCCCGGTCTTCCGGGTTCTGCCAGATTTGGAGATCCAGCGAGGAACGGCCGATCACCTCGTCGCGCCGATAGCCCATCACCCGTTCGAACGCCTCGTTGACCTCTATGTACCTCCCATCTTCAAGGGAGGCTATGACGAGAACGCTCGGAGTAGCCTGGAAGGCCAGAAAGAACTTCTGCTCCGATCTGCGGAGCGACTCCTCCGCCCGCTTGCGCTCGGTGACATCCTGACACACGAAGCCCCGCAAATTCCCGTTTTCATCGTGCAGTGCAGTAATGATCACATCGGCCCAGAAGCGGCTCCCGTCTTTGCGGGCCCGCCATCCCTGCCCGTCAGCCCGCCCCTCGACTGCGGCTTTTTTCAGTTCATCCTCGGGCTTGCCGGCTTTCTGATCCTCTTCGGAATAAAAACAGGAGATATGTCTGCCGATGAGGTCCTTCTTCGGATAACCGAAAAGCTGCTCGGCGAGGGAATTGACGAGCAAAATGATCCCGGATTTGTCAATGATGACGACCGCTTCGGCGAGCGACTCCAGAAGGGTGCGTACCGTGACATCATCCTGGAAAAGTTCGGAGGCAAAAGCTTCTTGCCGCTGGGTTCTCAATTCCTGCTTTTGGTATGTCTTTTCCTGCTTGATATCGGATGCGGGCACGGGATCTCCACTGCTCTGCTGTAGGTTAAAGGGCTCTTGGGGGCTTTGCCACTGTTTTCATATCGACCTCCAATCCCTCCATGCAAGAAAAGGGGTGGAAATCCTTCCGTCCCCTTTTCCCATGCGTTGCTTCCATTGTGTCGCGCTTACAGCCCCTTCGCCCGCCGAATGAACTCCCGCACCTTCGCCGCATCCTTCCGTCCCGGGGCGCTCTCCACACCGCCCGAGACGTCGACGCCGCAGGGCATTACCGTCTCCACCGCCTCCCGGACGTTGTCGGGGGTAAGGCCCCCGGCGAGGATGAGGGGGCCGAACTCCCTGGCCGTCTTCGCTATGTCCCAGTTGAAGGTCATGCCGGTGCCGCCGTAGGCCTTGGGGGAGTACGCATCCAGAAGATGGGCCGCGACGCGGTAGTGGCGGATGGGATCGAGGCTCGTGATGTCCTTTATCCGGAAGGCCTTGATCACGCGGCGCGCCACGGCGTCGCAGAACTCGGGGGGTTCGTCGCCGTGGAGCTGGACCAGGTCGAGCCGGCAGCGGGCGGCGGTTTCGTTCACGAAGTCGATGGGGCGGTTCACGAAGAGCCCCACGGTCTGGACGAAGGGGGGAAGGCCGGCGATGATCTCCGCGGCCAGGTCGGGGGTCACGTGGCGGGGGGAGGGATCGTGGAAGACGAAGCCGAGGGCGTCGGCTCCGGCGTCGATGGCAACGAGGGCGTCCTCCAGGGACGTTATGCCGCAGATTTTCACTCTGACCATATAAGTTCGGGACCTGGGACCGGGGCTCGGGGACCGGGGAAGAAGATGACATTACCGGTCCCTGGTTCCCGGCCCCCGTTTACAGACTCACCTTCGGCAGCCGCGTCAACGACTCCCGGATCAGCTCCTCGGGATAGGCGTAATCCTCCAGGGAGCCGGAGAGGTAGGCATCGTAGGCCCCCATGTCGAGCTGGCCGTGGCCGGAGAGGCCGAAGAGGATCGTCTTCTCCTTCCCCTCCTCCTTCGCCAGAAGCGCCTCGTCGATGGCCGCCCGCAGGGCGTGGGACGACTCGGGCGCCGGGACGATCCCCTCGTTGCGGGCAAAGAGAAGCGCCCCCTCGAAACAGGCGTTCTGGGCGTAGGCCTTCGCCTCGATGGCCCCGGCGTGGTAGAGCTGGGAGACGAGGGGCGATTCGCCGTGGTAGCGCAGGCCCCCGGCGTGGATCCCGGGGGGGACGAAGTCGTGGCCCAGGGTGTACATCATGGCGATGGGGGCCATCCTGGCGGTGTCACCGTAGTCGAAGGCATAGACCCCCTTGGTGAGGGTCGGGCAGGATGCCGGCTCCACCGCCAGGCAGCGGACCTCTTTGCCGGCGGCCCGGTCGGCGAGGAACGGGAAGGTGAGACCCGCGAAGTTGGAGCCGCCGCCGCAGCAGGCGATCACCACATCGGGGTAATCGCCGGCGATGGCCATCTGCTCCTTCGCCTCCAGGCCGATGACGGTCTGGTGGAGGCAGACGTGGTTCAGCACGCTCCCGAGGGCGTAGTTGGTGTCGTCATGGGTGGCGGCGTCCTCCACCGCCTCGGAGATGGCGATCCCGAGGCTTCCCGGGCTCTCGGGGTCCAGCTCCAGGATGGCGCGCCCCGCGGCGGTGGTGACGGAGGGAGACGGGATCACGTTCGCCCCCCAGAGCTGCATCATGCTCTTGCGGTACGGCTTCTGGGTGCAGGAGACCCTCACCATGTAGACGGTGCATTCGAGCCCGAAGAGGGTGCAGGCAAGGGCCAGGGAGCTCCCCCACTGCCCGGCGCCGGTCTCGGTGGCAAGGCGCCGGATGCCGGCCAGCTTGTTGTAGTACGCCTGGGGGATGGCGGAGTTCGGCTTGTGGGAACCGGCGGGAGAGACCCCCTCGTACTTGTAGTAGATCCTTGCCGGGGTACCGAGGGCCTGCTCCAGCCGGCGGGCCCGGTAGAGGGGGGAGGGCCGCCAGAGGCGGTAGATCTCCCGGACCTCCTCGGGAATCGGGATCCACCGCTCGGGGGAGACCTCCTGCTCGATGATCGCCATCGGGAAGATCGGCAGCAGGTCGTCGGGGGTCACCGGCTGCAGGGTCCGGGGGTTGATGACCGGCGCCAGGGGGCCCGGCATGTCGGGGATGATGTTGTACCAGTGGGTGGGGATGCGGCTTTCGTCGAGCAGGATCTTTGTCTGCATGGCAACCTCGGCTTGTAATGAATAACACAGAGCAACAGAGCAACAGAGAAAACAACTAATTTACAAGAATCTATCCTGTCAAAAGGAATCCTGATTAGCACAAATTTTCCGCCGGAAGTTACCCCCCTTTGAAAAAGGGGGGCCAGGGGGGATTTGGTTGTCAATGTCAAAGGCAAATCCCCCTAAATCCCCCTTTGTCAAAGGGGGACTTGGTCTTACGGGAGATTGATACTAATCGGCAAAGGAATTGAAGTAGCTTCACAATACATATTTTCTCAGGTTTTACTCAGTTGCTCCGTTGCTTGTATTTCAGATCGTCTGTTACCCCAGCAGCTCCCGCAGCTTGGCCCCGATGTCCGCCTCGCGCATGAGCGATTCGCCGATCAGGAACCCCCTGGCGCCGGCGGCCTGGAGCCGCAGGATGTCGGCGCGGGTGTTGATGCCGCTCTCGGCAATGGCGAAGCGTTCGGGGGGGATCTGCGGCACGAGCCGCTCGGTGGTGCCGAGGTCGGTGACGAAGGTCCGGAGATTGCGGTTATTGATCCCGATGAGCTGGCAGCCGCTGCGAAGCGCCGTCTCCAGCTCCCGCTCGTCGTGGACCTCCAGGAGGACGTCGAGGGAGAGCTCCGCGGCCAGGCCGGCGAGGTCGTCGATCTGGGCCGGCTCCAGCATGGCGGCGATGAGGAGGATGGCGTCGGCCCCGGCGGCCCGGGCCTCGTAGACCTGGTAGGGGTCGAGGAGGAAATCCTTGCGCAGCAGCGGCAGGCGCACCTGTTCGCGGATCAGGGCGAGATAGCGGAGGCTCCCCAGAAAGAAGCGCTCCTCGGTCAGGACCGAGAGGCAGGCGGCGCCGCTTGACTCGTAGATTTCGGCGATCGCCAGCGGGTCGAAGTCGGGGCGGATCACCCCCTTGGAGGGCGACCCCTTCTTCACCTCGGCGATGACGGCGGTCCAGCCGGAGGCGTGGCAGTCGCGCAGCGCCCGCTCGAAGCCCCGGGGCTGGTCCTCCAGGTCGGCGATGCGCCCTCTGAGGTCGGCCACGGAAAAGGCCGCCCGGGCGGCCGCCACCTCGTCCCGCTTGTGCGCGACGATCTTCTTCAGGATGTCGGGGGTATCGGTCATAGAATATCTCACAGAATGTAGGGGCAATTCATGAATTGCCCCTACTGGTTCGTCAAGGCGATCAGTTTCTCCAGCTGCGCCAGGGCCCGGCCCGAGTCGATCGCCTCGGCGGCCATCCCGAGACCGGCGGCGATGTCCGGCGCCCGGCCGGCGGCCACGAGGCCGAAGGCGGCGTTGAGAAGCACCACGTCCCGCTTCGGGCCAGGTTCGCCGGAGAGGACTTTCCGCACGATGACGGCGTTCCCCGCCGCGTCGCCCCCCAGGAGCTCCGCCGGCCGGCAGCGGGAGAGGCCGAACTCTTCGGGGGCGACGAGCCGGAGCGTCACCCCTTCCGGCGTTATCTCCGCCACCCGGGTCTCGCGGGTTATGGTGATCTCGTCCATCCCGTCTAGGCCGTGGACCACGAAACCGCGCCGGCAGCCGAGCCGGCGCAGGACATGGGCCAGCTTCTCCACCAGCTCCTCGCGGTAGACCCCGAGCACCTGACAGTCGGCCCCGGCCGGGTTGGTGAGGGGGCCGAGGATATTGAAGATGGTCCGGATGCCGATCTCCTTCCGGGGACCGATGGCGTACTTCATGGCGCCGTGCAGGGCCGGGGCGAAGAGGAACCCGACCCCGATCTCCCGGAGGCACTGTTCGACGGTCTCGGGGGTAACGTCCAGGTTGACCCCGAGGGACTCCAGGACGTCGGCGCTGCCGCAGGCCGAGGAAACGGCGCGGTTGCCATGCTTGGCGACCTTCACCCCGCAGGCGGAGATCACGAAGGTGACGGTGGTGGAGATATTGAAGGTGTTCGTGCCGTCCCCCCCGGTGCCGACGACATCCAGGATCGTCTCCCGGTCGATGTTGATGTCGTCCCGGTCGAGATCGAGGACGTTTCTCCCGACCCGGATGGGGGTGGCCCGGTCGCGCATCACCCGGGCCGCGCCGGTAATCTCCTCGACCGTCTCCCCCTTCATCCGCAGGGCGGTGATGAACGAGGCGATCTGGGCCGGGGTCGCCTCGCCGGACATGATCTGGTCCATGACCCCGATCATCTCGGCCTCGGTCAGATCCTGGCGCTCGACCACCTTGGCGATGGCTTTTTTGATCATTGTACCGTCCTCGTGAAACGCGGATTTCAAGGTCAAGGCGCCCGAGGAAAGACAGCGCAGGCGTACTGATTATTACGTCGAGCATGGCTTTCCGAAGGGCAACGCAGAGATTGCGAAAAAGCCGCGTTTCATTTCGTCATCTCCAGAAAGTTGCGCAGTATATCCATCCCCCCCTCGGTCAGGATCGACTCGGGGTGGAACTGGACCCCCCAGACCGGGAGCTCCCTGTGGGCGAGCCCCATGATCTCCCCCTCCTCCACCCAGGCGGTGACCGTCAGGGAGTCGGGGAGCGTGGCGCGCTCCACCACCAGCGAGTGGTACCGGGTCGCCTGGAAGGGGTTGGGGAGCCCGGCGAAGAGCCCCTTGCCGTCATGGTGGATGGCGGAGGTCTTGCCGTGCATCAGGTAGTCGCTCCGGACCACCTTGCCGCCGAAGGCGGCGCCGATGGCCTGGTGGCCGAGGCAGACCCCGAGGATCGGGATCTCGCCGGCAAAGCGCGTGATGGCGGGGAGCGAGATTCCCGCCTCGCTCGGTGAGCAGGGACCGGGGGAGATGACGAGCCGCGCCGGGCGGAGCCCCGCGATCTCCTCCAGGGTGATCCGGTCGTTGCGGAAGACCCGGACCTCCTCCCCCAACTGGCCGAAATACTGCACGAGGTTATAGGTAAACGAATCGTAGTTGTCGATCATCAGCAGCATCAGTCGAGCCCTCTCTCCACAGCCTCTATCGCCTTCACCACCGCCATCGCCTTGTTGACGGTCTCCTGGTACTCCTTCGCCGGGTCGGAGTCGGCCACGATCCCCGCCCCGGCCTGGAGGTGCACCCTGCCGTCGCGGATGACGACGGTGCGGATGGCGATGGCGAGGTCCATGTTGCCGGAGAAGGAAAAGTAGCCGATCGCGCCGCCGTAGACCTCGCGCCGAACCGGCTCCAGCTCGTCGATGATCTCCATCGCCCGGACCTTGGGGGCGCCGGAGAGGGTGCCGGCCGGGAAGGTGGCCCGCACCACGTCGAAGGCGTCCTTCCCTGCCGCCAGCTCCCCCCGAACGTTGGAGACGATGTGCATCACGTGGGAGTAACGCTCGATCACCATCAGCTCCGAGACTCCGACCGTGCCGGTGCGGCAGACGCGCCCCAGGTCGTTTCTCCCCAGATCGATCAGCATCACGTGCTCGGCCCGCTCCTTCGGGTCATCGAGGAGCTCCTCCGCCAGCCGCTCGTCCTCCTCCGGGGTGGCGCCCCGGGGCCTCGTGCCGGCAATGGGGCGAAGCTCCACCCGCTCCCCCTCCTTGCGGACCATCACCTCGGGGGAGGCGCCGACCACGAGGGTATCGTCCAGCCGGAGGAAGAACATGTAGGGGGACGGGTTGAGGGTCCGCAGCACCCGGTAGATGTCGAACGGCTCCACGGTCAGCTCGCCGCTGAAGCGTTGGGAGAGGACCACCTGGAAGATGTCGCCGGCCCGGATGTACTCCTTGCACTTCTCCACCGCCGCCTCGAACTCCCCGCGGGTGACGTTGGAGGCGAAGGAGACCGGCCGCTTCGCCCGCTCCGGCAACGCGGGGGGTAGCGGCGTCCGGAGCTTGGCGATGATGGCGTCGATGGTGGCGGTCGCCGCGGCGTATGCCTCTTGCGGGGTTTTCTCCCCGTCCAGATGGGCGTTGGAGACCACGGTGATCTTCTGCCGCACGTTGTCGAAGACCAGGATCGTGTCGGTGATGACGAAGTATGAGTCCCAGGCGCCGATGACGGCCGGCCGCTCCGCCGGGAGCTGCTCGAAGTGGCGGACCATGTCGTAGCCGAGGTAGCCGACGGCGCCGCCGAAGAAGCGGGGGATGCCGGGGATCTCCACCGGGGTGAAGCGGGCGAGGTAGTCCCGGACAAAGCCGAGGGGGTCGTCGGTGGTGACGGTGCGGGGCGCTTCCCCTGCCGAGAGGAGCTCCACCGTGGCGCCGCGGGAGCGGATGACGGTGGTGGGGTTGGAGCCGAGGAAGGTGTAGCGGGCCCACTTTTCCCCCCCCTCGATGCTCTCCAGGAGAAAGGCGTAGCGACCGTCGTCGATCTTGCGGAAGGCGCTGACCGGCGTATCGAGATCGGCCATGATCTCGCGGCAGACGGGGATCAGGTTCCCTTTGGCGGTAAGGGCGCGGAAGGTCTCGAAATCGGGGAAGTACACGACAGGCTCCGGGGAATACTGGGTAAGTAGCGAACGAACCAAAGAATGTCCGTGTTTTAAAGGAGTTTAAACTAGCATAGGGGAGAGAGGAGTGTCAAGGAAGGGTGAAGGCAACAAAGACCGTGACTGCGGAGTCCTTGCAGTTTCCCCTTGAAAAACGGATCGCCGATGATTAGGTTGTTTTCGCTTCGTTCAAACCCGACACCAAAAAGGAGAATACCCGTCCCATGAGCAAAACCGTGAAGAAGTTCGAAACCGAGGTCCAGCAGCTTCTCGACCTCGTGATCCATTCCCTCTACTCCAACCGCGACATCTTCCTGCGGGAGCTGGTCTCCAACGCCTCCGACGCCGTCGACAAGGCCCGCTTCGAGTCCCACTCCAACGCCTCGATCATCGAGGGGGACGCGGAGTGGAAGATCAAGCTCATCCCCGACAAGACCGCCGGCACCCTCACCATCCGCGACAACGGCATCGGCATGACCCTGGAGGAGGTGGAGAAGAACATCGGCACCATCGCCCACTCGGGGACCAAGGCGTTCATCAAGGGGCTCAAGGAGCAGAACGTGGCCGAGCACCCGGAGCTGATCGGCCAGTTCGGGGTCGGCTTCTACGCCTCGTTCATGGTGGCCGACCGGGTAACGCTGGTCACCCGCCGGGCGGGGCACGACAGGAGCGCCGGGGTCCGGTGGGAGTCGGCCGGCGACGGCTCCTACACCGTCGAGGAGTGCGAGAAGGCGACCCGCGGCACCGAGATCACCCTCCACCTGAAGGAAGAGATGAAGGAGTACCTGGACGAGTGGAAGATCCGCGCCATCGTCAAGAAGTACTCCGACTACGTCCAGTACCCGATCGTGATGGACGTGACCCGGACCGAGGTCCCGAAGGGGGTCGACGGCAAAGAGATCGAGGGGGCCGGCACCATCGAGAAGACCACCGAGGAGACCCTCAACTCCATGAAGGCGATCTGGACCCGCCCCAAGAGCGAGATCACCGAGGAGGAGTACGAGGAGTTCTACAAGCACATCTCCCACGACTTCGACAAGCCGCTCAAGACCATCCACTACGCGGCCGAAGGGGTGAGCGAGTTCCGGGCGCTCCTCTATCTCCCCTCCCACAGGCCCCTCGACCTCTTCTACCCCGAGCGGCGCAAGGGGATCCAGCTCTACGTCAAGCGGGTCTTCATCACCGACAGCTGCGAGGGGCTCGTCCCCGATTACCTGCGCTTCGTGAAGGGGGTGGTCGACTCCAGCGACCTGCCGCTCAACGTCTCCCGGGAGATCCTCCAGGAGGATGTGCAGATCAAGCGGATCCAGAAGAACCTGGTGACCAAGGTCCTCTCCACCCTGGCCGAGATGAAGGAGAAGGAGCCGGAGCAGTACCTCGCCTTCTACAAAGAGTTCGGCCCGGTCCTGAAGGAAGGGGTCCACTTCGACTACGCCAACCGGGAGAAGCTCCAGGAACTGGTCCTCTTCGAGAGCACGCGGACCGGGGCGGGAGAGTTCGTCTCCCTCAAGGAGTACGCGGAGCGGATGCCCGAGGGGCAGCAGGAAATCTACTACATCACCGGCACCGACCGCGCCGCCCTGGAGCAGTCCCCCCACCTGGAGATCTTCCGCGCCAAGGGATTCGAGGTCCTCTTCCTGACCGACCCGGTGGACGAGTGGGTGGTGCAGGGGATCACCGAGTACGCCGGCAAGAAACTGAAGGCCGCGGACCGGGGCGATCTCTCGCTGGAGAGCGACGAGGAGAAGAAGGAGAAGGAGGCGAAGAAGGAAAAGGCCGCGAAGGAGTACCAGGGGCTCCTCGACCTGATCCGGGAGAAGCTCGCCGACCGGGTGAAGGAGGTTCGCCTCTCCATCCGCCTCACCGACAGCGCCTGCTGCCTCGTGGCCGACGAGCACGGGCTCAACGCCAACATGGAGCGGATCCTCCGGGCCATGAACCAGGAGGTCCCCGAGTCGAAGCGGATCCTGGAGCTGAACCCCGACCACCCGCTCATGCAGATCCTGGCCGGCATCTATGCCAAGGACCAGGGCAACCCGCGCCTCGCCGACTACTGCGACCTCCTCTACGACCAGGCGCTCCTCACCGAAGGCTCCGCCATCCGGGATCCGCTCCGCTTCACCCGCCTCGTCTCGCAGCTCATGGTGAGCGACGGCAAGACGGTGATCGGGGAATAAACGCCGGCACCCGCATCGTCTCAAACAGCAGGGGGGAGCCGACCGGCTCCCCCTTTTTCACGCCCACCACACCTCGCAACAAGCTGCAATCGCGATTGTTTCTTACCCCAAAAGATGCTTGCGACTTATTGTGTCGCACCACCATGGTTTCATGCTAAAAAACGATGGAGGTGCGCCATGATCTATCTCACCACCGACAACCACGACCAGGGGGTCTACTTCGACCTGCGCCGGAATGAACCGCGGCGCCGCAGCGGCGGGATCGAGCACGTCATCCACGGGCTCCTCGGCAACGGCATCGCCGAGGTGCCGGTGACGGTCCGCAGCTGGCGGGACTGGATGGAGATCGCCTTCGGTGCCGGAGAGCTCTTCCGCTTCGTGGAGGAGCGGGATGTCCGCCGCATGCTCGGCCAGGTGGTGCGGGAGATGGAGCTGCACTAAGGAGGGAGGGAGAAGGAAATCAAGCAAAGCCCGCCGGTTGCCCGGCAGGCCTTTCCCCTGGCCACGTCATGGAGGGACAGCGCGTCAGTGCGCCACCCCCTCGCCTCCCTGTTGGGCGCGCATGGCGGCCTTGGCCTGCTCCACCGCCTCCATCTCCTTCAGCTTCTCGCCGAGCCAGTGGTGGAAGTCGCGGGCGGTCTGGTAGTTGAGCACCACGCCGGTCGGAACGAAGCGGACGAGGCTCTGGGCGAAGTCCTCGGGCTCGACGGCGGTTTCGGCGCCGATGGTGCCGTTGGGGTTGATCTCGTGGGTGATCTCATTGGGGAGCGGCGGCCGCTCCAGGTAGAAGTTCACCACCAGCTCGCCCCGGGGGGAGACGCCGCCGTGGGCGCCGTTCACGTAGAGCGGGTTGTAGTCGTAGGTGAAGATGTACTTGAAGGTTACCTCTGGCTTGTTGGACACGATTTTTTTCTCCTTCCTTGCCTGGGATTGGAAACTGGGCAACCGCTCTCTCCGGCGGCTCCCCTTCATATCACGTTCCCGTGACGGTTTCGAGAATTTTTCACTGTCATTACGCTCACCGCCGCACCCAACGCCTACCCCTCCCGCAACAGGGCCAGCAGCTCATCGGCCGAGAGCCGGACGCCGGTCTCCGTTCCCTCCAGGAGGCTGTCGGCCAGGTCCCGCTTGGTCTGGTGGAGGGCAATGATCTTCTCCTCGATGGAGTTTTTCGTCACCAGCCGGTAGACGGTCACCGGCCGGCTCTGGCCGATGCGGTGGGCCCGGTCGGAGGCCTGGTCCTCCACCGCCGGGTTCCACCAGGGATCCAGATGGATGACATAGTCGGCGGCGGTGAGGTTGAGGCCGGTCCCCCCCGCCTTGAGGCTGATGAGGAAGAGCTCCCCCTCGCCCCCCTGGAAGGCATCAACACGTTTCTTTCTTTCCGGGGGAGTCGTCGAGCCGTCCAGGTACTGGTAGACGATCCCCCGGCGGTCCAGCTCTTCCCGGACGATGGCCAGATGGTCCACGAACTGGCTGAAGACGAGGGCCTTGTGGCTGTTGTCCCGAAGCTCCTCCACCAGCTCCATGCAGGCGGCCAGCTTCGCCCCCTGGAGCGGGCTCTCCGGCAGCACCAGCCGGGGATGGCAGCAGGCCCGGCGAAGGCGCATGATCTCCGCCAGGATCCGCAGCCGCCTCTCCCCCTCGGGGGCGCTGCTCCCCTCGATCCGCTCCAGGGCGTTGAGCCGGACCGCCTCCTGGAAGGCCCGCTCCTCGGCGCCCGGCTCCACGGAAACCGCGATTTCGGTGCGGGGGGGAAGCTCGGAGAGGACCTGGGCCTTGGTCCGCCGGAGGATGAAGGGGCGGACCAGCTTCTTGAGCCGCTCCCGGGCACCCTTGTCGCCGTTCTTCTCGATGGGGAGGGCGAACCGCTCGCTGAAAGAGCGATGGGAGCCGAGAAGACCGGGATTGATGAAGCGAAAGAGGTTCCAGAGCTCCCCCAGGTGGTTCTCCACCGGCGTTCCGGTGGTGATGAGCCGGAAGTCCCCCTTGAGGGCCATGGCGGCCTGGGAGCGCTTGGTGGCCATGTTCTTGATGGCCTGGGCCTCGTCCAGGACGATGGTCTGCCAGGAGACGCCAACCATCAGCTCCGCCTCCTGCTGCAAGAGTCCGTAGCTGCAGATGACCAGATCGAAGGGTTTGAGCTCCGCCAGGACCTTCTGCCGGTCTCCCGGCCCGAATACGATCACGTTGAGGGTGGGGGCGAAGCGGGTGGCCTCGGCCTCCCAGTTCATGCAGACCGAGGTGGGGGCCGCCACCAGGGTGGGGCCGCCCGGCGCGCGATGGAGGATCAGGGCCAGGGCCTGGACGGTCTTGCCGAGCCCCATGTCGTCGGCGAGACATGCCCCCGCCCCCCAGTGGGCCAGACGAGAAAGCCACTCGAACCCCTCCCGCTGGTAATCCCGCAGTTCGGCCTGGAGGGTGGAGGGGACCCCCGGCATGAGGCTTTCCGCCTCCCGGAGCCGCGCCAGCCGGGCCTCCCATTTTTTGTCGGCGGTGAAGCTCCCCGCCTCGCCGGCCAGCTCTTCGAGGGAGGCAAGGGCCGGCAGGGCGCAGCGCACCCCCTTGCCGTGGAGCTCGGTGAAGCTCCGCAGCTCTTCGAGGCGGCGGCGGAACTGGTCGGTCAGGACGAGAAAGCGCCCTTCCCCCAGCGGGACGAACCGGCCGATCCGGTGGTCCAGGAGATCGAGGAGCCTCCGCAGCTCCAGCACCTCCCCGTCGTCGGTCTCCAGACTCCCGTCCAGCAGGAACCACTCCCCCGCCTCCCGGACGCCGAGGCGAAGCTTCGAAGTGCCGTGGGGCCGCGACACCCGCAGCTTTTCCCCTTCCGGCCAGACCGTCCGCGCCGCCCCCTCCTCCAGGGTCTGCAGCGCCTGCAAGAGTTCCAGACAGGCCCGGGGTTCGTGGAAGAGCCAGACCCCCTCCGCCTCCTCGTCCGCCTCATGGAGGGGGAGAAGCGCCGTGACCCGGGCGGCGGCGGCCGTCTCGCCGGCAAGGTCGCGCCGGGCCTGGACCCGCGTTCCCGCCAGCTCGGCAATGATGGTGGCGGCGCCGGTGCCGGGGCGAAACAGGGGACTATCCCCGCCCAGGGGACGAACCTTGACCTCAAGGCGCAGCCCATCCCCGTAGGGGGTCAGAAGCAGCAGCGGCACCGGATCGGCCGGCCGCTCCTCCAGCTCGCCCCCGCCGCCGATGTCTGAATGGACCGTAACCAGGGACGAAACCGCCCCTACCGCCTCCAGCACCTTTCCTTCGGCCGCCGCCGGCACCGCGAGGCCGTCCCCCACGATCTCCGCCACCTTCCGGAAACGCTCGCCGATCTCGATCACCTTCAGCCGGGTCCGGGTTTCCCAGACAAAGCAGGCCCGCTCCTTCTCCCCGGGGAGGGGGACGATCGTCAGGCGGAGCCGGTCCCCCTGGCGCTTTACCCGCAGTTCCGGCTCGCCGGTCACGATCTCCAGGGGGAGCAGGTCGCCGTCATCCGTGAAGGCCAGGGGGTGCCCCACCAGAAGCGGCAGGGCCGTCATGGGGCTGATCGCGTAACTATCCTGGCTGTTGCGATAGTAGTAGGTCTTCTCCCGGATGATCCCCGCGCAGACCTTGCGATCCTGGGGGGTCAGGAAAGGGAGCGTCGCGGCCCCCTCCCTCAGGCGCTTCAGGGCCACGGCCCGGCCTGAGGTCCAGCCGCCCGAGGGGGTCCGCTTCTGCTCCTTGGGCTGAATCTCGACAAAATCCTCAGCGAACCGGCTGACTACCCAGACAAGACGCGACTCCCCCGAGGCCCCCTTGGCGGTCGCCGTCTCCTCTTCACTCCCCAGCCGCGTCAGGGCCGTCAGGGCCGACTCCCAGGAGGCCCGCCGGGTGAGGAGCGCCTGGAGCGGAATGAGCCCCTCCCGCTCCAGGCGCTCCTCCACTTCGGCCGTGTCGTTCCCGCC
>JAJZUC010000070.1 GCA_021847245.1 Deltaproteobacteria bacterium
CTTTATCGGCTACTTGCAGACGCTTCCCCCGTTTCCCCATGGTCAGAAATTCCTGGGAAATGCCGATGGAGATTCGATTTTCCGAGGGACTGCCGGAAATTTCTCCGGTTGTCTCGTCCAGATCCAGGACCGGATTGGGGTAGAGACCGGCCTTAATCTTTCCGGCCTCCCGTATTCCTTTCTCCTCCCGGAGCGCCTTCAGTTCACCGTTGTTGTGCTGGGAAAATTCCACGGCCTGCTGAATCGTAAAGTTCTTTTCCTCGGCTAACGCCGAGTTCTCGCCGGATAAACTGCAAACGGCCAGGAACAGAAAGACTGCTCCCGTTACAGTGATTGTTCGTACCAAGACAATTACCTCCTTGTCGGTATTATGCATTTCTAATTGATTTGTGATTATTCGGATAGCTGATATGTGAAGGAGATAGCGCCTAAGACGCACATCTCCCTTCAGGCTTCAGGATGAAGCACTCTCTTCAGCTGTTAGACGAGGATATGCGGGGGAATGAATTTGGACAGGTATACTTCGGGTAAGGCTTTGAACGGCTCGGGAAATACAAGGGGAGTAATTTGTTGTGAACAAACGACCTGGACCGGCTGCGCTGTGAGCGGCGCATGGCAGGAGCAATAGCAGGAGGAATCGCAATGGTCTGGTACAGAGTGTTCATCGATGGGGCAAAAGGGGCAACCTTTTTCCATTGCGCTGAAATAACTGACGCCATGGGAGTTACTCGTATCGTTCGATGGTTCTCTGGCGTCCGAGCTCCGACAAAATCCGACCACGGAGATTGTGAAGACGACAACAACCATGAGAAAAGCTATATATTTTCGGAAACGCGTCTGCTTCATAGACCATCTCATACGCAGATTACATTGCAAGAGTTTTTACAATGCCAGAAAGATTAAGGAGAAGTCAAGACTTTATTGTCTTTAAGGTCTTGACTTCTCTCTGCTATTTAGAACAGCGGATGCTCGAAGGAAAGATAGGCAAATACCCCATAATCCTCCTTGGAGGGGCCAACCCCGATGGGAAAAGCGAGACCGGGAACAATCTGCAACCCCGAATCGAAATTGATGGCATACCGCATCCCCGGGTTGATGAAGAAGGTATTCTCCCGCGTTGTGGTTCCGTCTTCATGAAAGGTTCTGCTCGAATTCCATGCTCCCTCCAGCATGAGGTTGAAGGTTTCCGTGGCCAGCCAGATGATGCTGGCTCCAGCATTCAGCCCGAGGATATCCGCCTTCGCCCCCTCCGCGTTCTTGCTTCCCGGTGTGAAGGTCAATCCCGCGTTCCAGTGGGTGACGAAACTGTCGTTAAGCTCTACACTGAGAGGGATGTTGGTCTGGAATCCCAGCGCATCGTTACCCAGACCCTTCTTGTAGTCACCAGTTGGAAGGACCAGGGAGAAACGGGGTGCGAGGGCAACCCTCTCCTTCATGATGGCTTGGTAGCGGTAATTGAGGGCCACATCGCCGATACCGGTCACCTTTTCGGAATCGGTGAGATGGGTAACGGGGATCGTATAGGAGAACTGGTGGGTTTGCCCCAGCACCGGCCACTCCTGGGTAAAGGTATACCCCCAGTTCTTGTCCTTGATCATATACTGGAATGTCTGGATATGCTGGATAACCCCCGGCTCCTGATTGTACGCCTCTTCGATCAGGAACGAATTGTCCTGGATCTTCTTCACTTCATTCTTCGCCTCCTCGGCGAACCCCGGTTTACACCAAAGAACAACCCCCATGAGGCCTAGACAAAACAGCGCATTTCTAAACGACATACTTCCTCCTCCTTCACGTTTGATTTATCGGCAATTCCCGGATTTATTTAAAGTATTTTTGCCATCTACATCTGAAATTCCCTATTTTTTTCACAGTTGAAACATTCCCTGAGGGTGCAAATCCCGCACGGTCCAGGCATCTCATGGTAACCATAGAATGCTACTTTTTATCGCAACTCCCGCCACTGCAGCCGCAGCAGTGCCCCTTTTTCTTCCAGATGGAGCGGTAAAGGATATACGCCGCGCCTGCCAGGATGACGGCCGCAATGATCATGTCTGAAACTCCCATCTTAACCTCCCAACCCTAATAGACGTCCCCCCTGGTAGACGATGAACGCCGCGCCCCAGGCCAGAGCCATCTGGTAGACGAATGTCACTCCAAACCATTTCCATGATCCGAGTTCCTGCACCATCGCCACTATAGCGACCACGCAGGGAATGTAGAGAAGCACAAAGACAATAAATGCATACGCGCCAAGAGGGGTATACTGTTTCTTTAGTTCCTCCCGGAGCGGGTTCCGCTCTGCCGCCTTTTCAGCAGACTCATCTGCGGAGATGCTGGTAATCCCAGCGGTGGATACAACATTGGCAAGCGAATCTTTCGACGCTTTCGCGAAGGAAATGCCGACCTCTTTCAGATCTTCTGCAAATGTGGGCTTTTCTTTCTTTTTGTCTTCGTCCTTCTTGACATATATTTCGGCCATCGTCCCAACCACGATCTCCTTTGCAACCAATCCCGCGATCAGCGATGAGCCCGCTTCCCATTGTCCAAAACCGAGCGGCTTCAGGGCGGGAGCAACGACCTGCCCTACCTGACCAAGATAGGAATCCTTCTTATGCTCCACTCCCCACGGCAGGTTGAGGAGAAACCATGCGATTACCGAAAACGCGAGGATATAGGTGCCCGCCTTGATCAGGAAGTGTTTTCCCTTTTCCCAGGTATGGATCATGAGGCTCCTGAAGGTCGGCATCCGGTAGGGAGGTAGCTCCATGATGAACATGGGAGCCTCGCCTCTGAATAATGTCCTTTTAAAGATGAATCCCATCATAATCGCGAGCGCTATCCCCATCACGTAAAGAGACCAGAGCACCGTCCCGGCGTGAGAAGGAAAGAAGGCCCCGATAAAGACGACATAGACGGGGAGCCGTGCGCCGCAAGACATAAGAGGGATGAGCAGTGCGGTAAGCGTCTTGTCGCGCTGATTTTCAAGGGTCCGTGTCGCATAAATGGCGGGGACGTTGCAACCGAAGCCGAGCAGCATCGGGATGAATGATTTGCCGTGCAGGCCGATGGCATGCATCGCCCGGTCCATTACGAAGGCAGCCCGCGCCATATATCCGCTTCCTTCCAGAAAGGTGATGAAAAACATCATCGCGAATATCACGGGAACAAAGACCAAGACGTTACCGACCCCCGAGATAATCCCATCGGTGACAAGAGAAGCCGTCCAGTCCGGCGCATGGATAAATCCGACCAAGGCCTCGGCCCACCGTTTGAAGGGGCCTGATATCATTGTTCCGATCCAGTCGGAAAAGGGCTTGGAGAGGTCAAAAGTGAGCTTGAACGTTATCCACATGGCGGCAAGGAAGATCGGTATCCCAAGGAAGCGGTTGAGGACCACCCTGTCGATCTTTTCAGTAAGCTCAGTTTTCCGTAGCTCCGGCTTCTGCAGAACCTCGCGGGTAAGGCCCGAGGCAAGCGAGTACCTGGTGTCAGCCATGACCGCCTCGATGTCCTCGCCATGCGCCCTTTTCAAGTGGTGGAGCGCCTCGTCCAGAAGCGCTTCCTGGCCGATATTGACCTCTTTCTGCAGATTACCGTCTCCCTCCATCAGTTTCAGCAAGAGCCAGCGTTTCGGGTATTTATCAACCAGCGAGGGATGGCTCTTGTGTAGCGACTCTGCCATGAACTGGGCGGCTGCTTCAATGTCTTCCCCATAGTTCAGCTGCTGAGGAATGTGCCCGGCAGGGTCGTCCGCGGTCGCCAGAACGCTTTGCAGAAGCTCGTCCAGACCGCTCTTTCGTGTGGCCGATGTGGGGACAACGGTGATGCCTAGCATCTGCTCGATTCCCTGTACATCGATTCGGTACCCCTTCGCTTCCGCTTCGTCATAGATGTTCAGAGCCATGACTACCGGAATGCCAAGC
This sequence comes from Deltaproteobacteria bacterium, assembly GCA_021847245.1. Taxonomy (GTDB): domain Bacteria; phylum Desulfobacterota; class Desulfuromonadia; order Geobacterales; family Geobacteraceae; genus Geobacter. The sequence goes on from JAJZUC010000070.1 coordinate 3,927, forward strand.
TCCATGAGCTGCACGGTGAGATAAAGATTGCGCTCCAGGTTGGTGGCGTCCACAACGTTGATGATCAGGTCGGGGCGCTCGTGTACCAAGTAATCACGGGCGATAATCTCTTCCTGGGTGTAGGGGGAGAGAGAATAGGTGCCGGGGAGGTCCACCAGCTTTATCCTCCTCCCTCCGTAGTCAAAGGAGGCCTCCTTCTTCTCCACCGTCACTCCGGGCCAGTTCCCCACGTGTAACTTCGTCCCGGCTATGGCATTGATCAGGGTGGATTTTCCTGCGTTGGGGTTGCCGGCGACCGCCACAGTTATTGTCCGCTTCTCCACCGGGCGGAGCACCCCTCTTTGCGATTCCCCTACCTCTTCCTGCCGTTTGTTACTCGCCTGCACGCTCATTCGCTTACCTCCACCGCGATACCCTCCGCTTCTTTCTTTCGCAGGGAGAGGTTATAGCTCTTGATGAAGACTTCGATCGGGTCGCCCATCGGAGCCACCTTGATCACTTTCACCTCTTCTCCCACCAGCACGCCCATGTCCATGAGCCGCCTCTTCAGGGGGCCGATCGCGCCGATGCCGGTTATCCTCCCCTTCTCCCCAGGCTTAAGTTTTGCCAGATTCATCGAGTAACCTCCTTGATCATTATTTTCATCGCTATTCCTCGGGCAACGGCAATTCGTGATTCGTCCACCTTCAAAAGGAGAGGCCCGCCACCGCCGTTATTAAGCATCTCCACCTTCTTACCTATCCGCAGCCCCATATCTTCAACGCGGCAATCACACTTGTTGTTTTCTGTGCAACACTGCACGGAATGGGATGTGTTCTGCAGCCTGATTGCAACTATCTCTCCCTGTTCGCCTGAATTTAACAGTCCTAAAGGCATCATTGTCCGCTGTCTCCTTTTCAGTGCTACATTCGCCTGCAGCCCGGCAACTTTGCCTTCTCCTGGCGTTGAGCTTCAATCTGTTATGGTGCTGTGCTCTCTTAAAAAGGTGGGATTGTGGTATTGATATTCATTATCACTATATAGGCATTAAAAAGCGCCATGACAAACCGCTGCTTGGGGTACAGCTATTTTCAGGCAGTTGAGCGGGTCGTCGCAACAGTTCAACTGACGGGCCTTGTGGCTACGGCACTGTCTATGGATTTCGGCCAGACTCAGGCTCTCCCGAGGATCACCGAAAATTTTCCATGGCCCCTGCGATGAAAAGGGCAACTGCGCCCACCCCATGACACCGATGACATCCTTGAGGGGGTAGCCAAGGAACACCCCTATTTCGTGGGGGAAATGTCCCTTACTGAATCTGGCCTGCAACTGTGCCAGGGTTTTATCCAGGCTGGACGGCTCCGTATACCCGGCTTTGCGCAGAATAATCGCCACACTTTTGCGGGCAAGCAGAGCCGTTAATTCGCTTCGGCGATAGAGGAACAGGAGCACTGAATCGCCTCGATCAACGAATTCGATGGCCTCCAGGCCGCTATGCTGAAGCAGTGCGGAACCCTGGTTCTTCCAAAGCGCGTATATATTGCGTCCACATGAACGACGTTTGTTGACAACATTCACCAGGTTCGCCGGCTTTACTCCTTCCAGCACCTCCGCAGTCTCCAGGGCAAGATAACAGGCGAGACAGTCCCGATCATCGGGAAACCGTCGTGAAAGCTCCTGCCACATCGGCCTCGGCCGGGCAACGGAGCGGTGGGTGATTTTTTTCATGGCCGGAGTTTCCTGATCTCTACCCGTGATTCCCATTATTTCCCCCTCCTATAGTTCAAGCCAGCGTCTTCCTTAAATGCCACGCTCCTTAGACAGCTCAAACAGTCCCTGAGGGTACAGACGCCGCACGAGTGGTGCATGTATACCGGGATGTCGTTCACCTTTGCCACGTTCAATGCTTCTTTTTTCGCTCGGTGCGACACCTTGTTGGTGAAGATCACCATCGCATCCACATGCTTAAGCTTTGAGACGATGTTCACCTCCGACCTGTTGAATACCCGCAGGTCAACACCGGATCTTTGCGCTTCTTCACGGTAGTGTCTTTCCAGACGGTCCATCCCGCCAATCAGTGCAATGCACACATCAGCCCCCAATTCATTATCACAAGTTTGGCCCAAAAAAGGCAGGCCCAAAAACCTGCTCTGTGATATTGAAAGTTGTTATCATTTGTAAATTATGTTACAGCGGAAGTCAAGGGAAATTTGACAGAGCGAAATCTTGCCACTTACGAAAACGCTTCAATAAAGATCGGGGTCATCTCCCCAGCGGTGACGGCCCGACGATTTTGCGAGCAACAAGATAAGCTGGAATACGTCATTTTCGGAAAAGCCGGGTTTTTTCCTTTATATATTTCTATTTGCTTCCTTTTGGTTACAAGTAAAGCGGCATTCGATCTTGCCCCTCTGTTCCGGCGTCGATGTTTGTTGCGGTTTCCCTTCGATGCAACCGCTGCATAATATCGGCTTTCCCGCCAATTCTGGATATTTATAATGGTAAGCTATCCGTGTGATGGGAACGAGGACATAAAATATGATGAATAATCCAGCGACAGCTTTGGTTAACGTTAACTTTTCCACAGTCATTTCGATCTCCTTTGACAAAAGGTCATTGAATTCAGGGAAACAAGGCCCCCACATTTGCAGGGGCCTTCCAGCCTATTTCACTTCATACCAGAATTTGGCGCTTCTGGTCTTGCCGTCCTTCAGTTTGAACTTCGCCATTATCCCGTATTTACCTTTTTTTGAGAGATCGAAATCGGCTCCGAAACCCGCTCCCATACCGGCCATTCCGCTCATTGCCATCAAATCCTTCACCTGTTCAGCCTTGTCAGGCCCCTGGATTTTGATTTTCATCTCGCCCTCGGTAAGGAGTTTTCCGGTTTTGGCGTCCGTGAACTCCACCATGATATGATGGGTTTCCTTCATCCCTTTCGGCATTTCCATGTTCATCTCTTTCATGCGTTCTTTCATGCTCATAACCTTAAATGTTGCCTTTACTCCTTCGACTACTTCTTCGTGAGCAATATTACCCATGCCAGCCATCATTTTGTCATGATCCATGGCAAAGGATACGGACACCGATACCGTAAGAGCAAAAGTCAACACTAGGTAAAACTTCACTAATTTCTTCATTATTCTTCTCCTTTCAGTTCTGTTTGTCCTATTTCTCATTGCTGGCAGGCAGTTGAATCAGGCACGTTGCACTGCTCTTTTTAGCAACGTCGCCGTCCCTGATCTCACCTTCCACGACAACGGCTTCGAGATAGTGTTCATCCAGAATTTTAACGATTTTCACTTTACCTATTTCCCTTGATTGCAGGTAGCGTCCGAAATGCCGATAGACCGGCACAGTCTCACCCACGCAGAATTCAGTTTCCGTCTTCACGTTACCCTTATGGAAGAGACGTACGGTTTCCTCTGCCTTCATGACCACATCCGCTTTTATCTGGGGCTGTGCTCCAAGGGTGGTGCAGCCGGACATCAAGCCGGCAAAGGAAAGAACAAAAATAAACGTGAACATCAAACCGATCTTTTTCATATTCATATTCTCCTTTAATCTGAATAAATTTGTGTTGTGAGAAGGAGTTACGCTTGCCAAAACATCGCAAAGACAGCATTACCCTAAAAACCATGTGCGGTTTTTGAGCATCTGCATGACTCTGCTATTAGACGCGGAGAGAAAATGTCGGGAAGTGGATACGCCTCAAAGGAAGGGCTTTCCCGCGAATTGAGGACGCACTACTCCCTTGAGCTTTTAGGCAAGGTTTTGCGGGGGAATAAACTTAGGAAGAAAGACTTCGGGAATGGCTTTGTACGGCTCAAAGGACTTCAATCCGGAAATGAAAACCTTTGGCGTAAACGGGTCATGTTCTGGAGGCATGGGCAAAGAGCAGGGGCAATGGAAGCCGGGAACTCGCTGCACGGGTCTTGAATCAGTGCCTGCAGGAGATTCCGGGCAATGATGCAGAGCGGTAACGGCTTTTGAGGCACCTTCCTTTTGGTGGCAGGTTTCTTTAGTTGCTTCCTTATGGCATTCACCCCGGCAAAAGGAAACCGGCATCAAGGCGAAAACCAGGAGCAGCATTAAAGATGCGGTCATTTTTTGAAACAACAGGTGTCTCATTTGTTTCTCTTCTCTTGAAACTCGGCTTCCTTTAATGAATGATACGATTTATCCTGGCATCCTGTCAACCGTTATCGAAAATTGCAGCATCCACCTCTCCGCGTATTGTTTGTAAATTTGCCGAATGTTGTTGCCTTTCTTTAGCCATAACATGATTGGGCCCATGAAAGCGCTCTAAGCCCGCGACGTTTTTTGACAAATACACGTTATCTGATAACATATTACGCTATATTCTGCAAATCGCAGAGACATCACAACTTGGGGAACAGGAGGAGAACATGAGAAAACTTAGCAGTATCATCGCAGTATTGGCCATTTCGGTCATGGCAACAGCAATTACCGCACACGCCATTGAACAACAGCCGCAGATCAAAAGCGAGGTGGTCATTAAGGTCGGCAAGCAGGTCAATCTCTTCCACAGCGGCACCGCTGACGTAAAAAAAGAGATCTGCTTGAAAGACGTGATCCCAGTCTACCGCGAGCTCATGGCGGGCGGTCACACGACGGTCAAGGAAGTGGGCAAGGTAAAGGTCCTTGACTACGAAGGGGAACACTACTTCAAAGCCGAGGTAGTGAGCGGTGAGATCAAGGTCGGTGACATCGCCAAGAAGGTAACCGCTTCCTGCCTGATCCAACCCCGCAAGTAACCCGCCCTTAAGTTCTGCCAAATGTCCGGGCCAACGGCGTCCCGGACTCCATCCATAACAGCCTTCTGAAAAGGCCCCTCTTCGAACTCCTCGATGCTTAGAATTTTATATCCATTCGCCTAGTGCCACTTCTCCCGGCTGAAGTAATGGACGATGAAGTTAATTCGGCACTCGATCTTGCCCCCTCGGCTGACTCCGGGAATTATTTTCCTTTTCTTCAGATAGTAAAAAAGCGAATTATTTCAGCAATTTTAGAAGCGCGCAGTGCTGCCGCTGCGCAAAATATTTTCCGATTTCCCATGAAAACTGCTTCCCCCCTGCAAGATATTCATAGTGAGGGGGAATATGCTTCGGACCATCCTGATATTGATACTCGTGTCGGCAATCGGTTCCGGCGGGGCGGCGCATGCCTTCTGTTACGAGGAGGCCGGCGCCATGTACGGCATCGCGCCCCGGCTCCTCTGGACCATCTCCAAGGGAGAGAGCAACTTCAATCCCGCTGCCGTCAACTACAACACCAACGGGAGCTACGACTTCGGGCTCATGCAGATCAACTCCTCCTGGGCGCCGACTCTCCGGAAGTTGGGGATCTCCTGGGAGTCGCTCGCCGATCCCTGCACGAACGTCAAGATAGGTGCCTGGGTGCTAGCCCAGTGCGTGCAGGATTACGGCTACACGTGGACCGCGGTCGGCTGCTACAACTCGCGCACCCCGTCGAAGCGGGACAGGTACGCTGCCAGGATCGCCCGGCTGATGAGCCGGGAGCACGTGGCTTTTCAGCAGCCCCGTCAAGAGCAGAGACAGGTGGCAACAGCCAGCCTGGAATCAGCCTGGGAAGAGGTATTCGGTCATGATCTCCGCTGAACTCCTTGCTAAATACGGGCTTCGGGAAGCCGACGCGTTGGATGCGGTCGAGGTAGCGATCGCCCGAGCCCTTACCCATGCATTTAAAAAGAACATCGTCGTCAGGATCAACGACAGGCTGGAGATAACCGCCTTCTCGGACAGGGGCGAACCGGTCGAGATCTCCACCGGGGAAATCGACAAAAGGCTGCGCCGTCACATCCTCCACCTGGTCGAACTGGAACTGCAAAAAAGGCAGACCCTGCGTGAATCGGAGGACCTTGAGGAACTGCGGGGGAAGACCTTACCCGGTGAGATAAACCGGATCGGCGACAACGGGACGTTGCATGTCGCCCTGGAGTTCACCGACGTTTTCCAGCAGCAGACGCTGGCCGGTGAATGCCCGGTGGACCACCAGCCTCCTCACGAAAGAGGCCTTTACCGGATCGGCGAAGTAAAGGAGTTCTTCATATCGAGCGTCCTGCCGATAGTCGCCAACGGCCGTTCGGCCAATGTCCGCATCCGGCTCAGCCGGACCAGCAAGGAGCTTCCCGCGCTCCTCCTGCAGGAGCGGACTGGGATCTATGGCATCGAATGCAAACGCCGGGTTGCCGGCGGGTTCAGCAACATCGTCACCCCCACCCGCATCCCCAAGGAGGCTATCAATCATGTCGGAAAAGAACTGGGAGAGAGACTGAATGTTTCCATTTCGCAAACGTCCGGAAAATGAACCCCTGACCCATATCGGCACCGGGGTCAACATGGAGCACCCGACCAAGATCGTCCCCCTCTCCATCCCCGATTCCTACCGCAAGCGCCACATGTTCGTGTTCGGCACGACCGGCGTCGGCAAGACGCGGCTCTGCGAGAACCTGATCGAACAGGACATCAACAAGGGATATTCGGTCGTCTACTTCGACCCCAAGGGGGACCAGCAGATATTCACCAAGATCTTCGACGTGGTCCGAAAAGCAGGGCGTCTCGATGAACTGATGCTCGTTACCCCCATCTTTCCGGAGTATTCGTGCGTTGTCGACCCGATGGCCTACTACTTCATGGTGGACGAACTGGTCGGCCACGTCGTTTCCGGCATCCAGGGAGGGAAAGAGCCGTTCTACCGGAACATCGCCAAAGAGATCACGACGGCGGTCATCACGGCCAACATGCTTCTGGCCAAAGAGGGGGGCAACCTGCCGGTGATGAACATCGACACCATCAGGCAAAGCATCCGGCGGGACGCCCTGGAGGAGACCATGACCGCCCTGCGGTGCCTCAAAAGCCGGGAAGCGGACCTGACGGCGGGGATGCTGGAGGACATCCTCAAGTCTCCCATGGAGTACTACGCCAAGGTCTCCTCGACGCTCAGGACGGCCCTCATGGAGCTCTCCTCCGGCAACATCGGTAAAATCATCGGCCAGGCCGACTCCAACCGTTTCATCAAGAATTTGGAGGAAGGGAAACGGGTCATCCTCGTAGTCCACACCGGGACGATGATCACCCGCGAGGCCTCCGCAACCCTCGGCAAGGTCATCCTCTCCATGATTCAGTCCTTCATCGGCCGGGTGTATCACTCCAACAAGCAGAGGGTCAGTCCCCCGCTCTCCGTCTTCATCGACGAGGCCCAGAGCCTGTTTTACCAGGGGGTGGAGGACCTCTTCGCCAAGGCGGGGTCTGCGGACGTGATGGTGACCGCCTTCGCTCAGTCGGTAAACCAGGTCTACGCGGTCGTGGGTGAGGAGTTCGGCAAGAGCATCCTCGACAACACCAATACCAAGATCTTCATGCGCTGTTCCGACGCGGAGACGAGCGAATACGTGGTCAAGCACTTCGGGGTGCGCAACGTCCTGACCGGGATCTTCGGGTCGAACCAGGTGACGACCCGGGAAGTGGAACAGGACATCCTCAAGGTCCAGGATATTCTGAACCTCCAGCCACGGGAGTTTTACATGCTCACCTATTCGGGAAGAACCAGGGGAACCACACTCGATGCCCATCCTTCCAAAACGAAAATAGTCTTCCCGGAAGCGCCGGCCGTCGTCTCCTCTTTTGAATCCTCGAATTCACAGGATGAACCGGCCACTCCATGATAGAGGTACTTCTCGCATCCGCGGTTATCGGTACTGTACTCGTTACCTGGTCGGCCAGGAACTTTTTCCGCAAGGATGGGAATGACGGGCATAAGGAGGAACCACTTCCTGAAAAGGTCGTGCAAATACCACTGGCCGCGGTGAGCAGGACCTGGAAACTCAACGACTGCAAAGCATTGAACGGCGACGTTGTGGACCTCCGGGACCTCTCAGTTGTCTGGCGCGAGCCGGAAGCGGAGAAGAGCGCCTCCCCTCAACCCCGCCCGACCTTCAGGATCAAAGAGATCGATGAGTTCTTCTCCGAACTGGTGGAGAAGCGGCGCGCCATCAAAGGGGTCCGCCGAACGATCATCGTCAAAATCCTCAAGATGCTGGACGAGGAAGGTGATTGTCCGTCGGTTGTCAGGAAGAACGAAAAAGAAGTGGAGAATAAATACCCGGAAGAGACGTTCTCCCTGTTGACCACGATCCCGCTTTACAGGCACTCCCTCCGGGTGGCGAGGAAGTGTGCAGCCAAGGTCAGACAGGAGGTCATGTTGCCGGATCTGTTCATCGTCTCCCTCGCCCATGACCTCGGCAAGATCCCGTCCTACCACGAGAGGCTGTACTCCACGGGTGACCACCCGCTCATTTCATTGGTCGCCCTCAACAACATTCCTGAATACGCTTCCCTACCCAACCGGACAGAGCTTGACCGGATCATCAGGGGGCACCACTCGATGAAGCCGGACAACCAGTTGACGGACCTGCTCAAGCATTGCGACCAGGAGGCTCGCAGGGAGGAATTGGCCGCGCTCGTAGGCAACGTGATCGACCGTGACAAAGCCTCGGCAAAAACCGGGAGCGACATACCTAGAAAGCCTAATCCCCTTACGACCACTGAAAAGCCTTCGGGGAAGAAGACCAAACCAACTGAAGAAGAACGGGAGCATCCATTGGGAGATATCGAATCCCAGGAGTTACCGACCCCAGTTGCGCAGGAACTGCCCTCCTGGTTCGACGCCGATGTGATCCTTGCAGCGGTAAAGAAAAGAATCAACCAACTTGAAGAGACCCCCAGGGGAACGCGCTGGACTGCGGTCTCTACAAACCATGGAGTCGTCTTCGCAAATCCCGATGGTCTGTGGAAAGCCATTAAGGAGGTAAGCGGCAATGACCCGGCAATCCTTGCGGCCGATGCCGATGAAACGGCGAAGAGGAACTTTCTCTACACGGTCGTATGGGAACTGAGCAAGTCAAGGGACGCCATAGCGACCGACTATGTTGCCGCTAAATACTACACGACCCAGGCAACAATCGTTACCGGCGCCGGAAAAGGCTTCACTTCGCTCCTCGTGCCATTCAGGGTGGAAGCCTTTGGCGAGACCGATAGTTCCCTTGAAGAGAAAAAGTCATCCCGGCTACGGCAGATGGTCAGGGAGATAAGACCGAAACAAGTGGAGGTCGAAACATGCGTCATTTGATCGCGGCCCTGCTACTCGTCTCCTTTGCCGCAACGGCCAGTGCCGGTTACTACACCGATTCGGGCAAGGGATGGTGGTGGTACCAGAAGGAGCCGGACAGAAAGGAGGAAAAGGAGAAGGAACGGAAAAAGTCGAAGGTGAAGAAAGCGCCGGCGTTTTCGGATTACTCCTATGACGAGATCTGGAACATGCACCCGGACGACTTCGAGAAGTTCGCCGAAAGCCTGAAGAGGAAGGCGGTGCAGAACCCGTCCGAGGAGAACGTCAAGGACTACTACGAGGTCCAGGAAATAGCCCGGAAAAAGGCCCTGGCGTTCACGAACGTCGCCCAGTACGTCTGGCAGAAGTACCCCGAGCTGACCACCGCCAAGGATTACCCGATAGCCACTCCGGGCAATCTCAGCCGTGTCGGTCAGATACAGGAGGAAAAAACCAGGAAGCTCCGTGACAACAGGGAGGAGTTCGCCCTCATCTATTTCTACAAGACCGACTGCGGCTACTGCCAACAGCAGCAGCCGATCATCGACTGGTTCACCGGCGCCACCGGCTGGCAGGTGAAAAGGATCAACATCGAGGAGAGCCCCGGCCTTGCCGGAAGGTTCGGTGTCGAGGTAACGCCGACAATGATCCTGATCCAGAAGGGTAACCAGAACTCCTTCCCTGTCTCAAGCGGATTGATAACGGCCGAGGAGATCGAGGACAAGACCTACCGGGCAGTGCGCCTCCTGAAAGGCGAGATCACCCCGGAGGAATTCAGCCTCTACGACTTCCAGAAGGGAGGTGGCTTCGATGTCAGGAAGAGGCCGTCGAACCTCGACAGGCAGTGAAGTTCCATCACCGGTTGAAAGGAGGTGAAACAACCATGAAACGAAAAACAGCAAAGAAAACAATCGCGGCGACACTTGCCCTGGCGATCGCCACTATGCCCGCCCTATCCTGGAGCGGCTGGGTCGATGACTGGATGACCCAGAAGACCGCCACATCCCCCAGCTACTACGAGGGGGCGAAACGGGGTTATTACACCGGCGGCACCTTTTCCGCTCGCTGGCCCAACGGCACGGACTATCCGGTTACCGTAACCCTGCCGTCGATAAAGTCCGGTTGCGGCGGGATCGACGCCTTCCTGGGCGGCTTCAGCTTCATGAATGTTGACTACCTCGTCCAGAAGCTGCAGCGCATCCTTTCGTCGGCGCCGGCAGCGGCCTTCGACATCGCCATGAAGACGCTCGCTCCCCAGGTATCGGACACCATCAAGTCACTGGAGGCTATCGCTGACCGTCTAAACAACATCCAGTTGAACGACTGCAAGGCGGCAAAGGCTCTCGTGGCGGTGGCAAGCGAACCCTTCTCGCCGATCATGAGCCAGAGCGTCAAGAACGAAATGAGCAACTCCATGAACGACTTCATGGTGTCCAGCGGCGTGAATGATATGTATCAGACCTCGAAGACGAACCTGACCGCTGTGATGAATTCAGCCATGGGTAACTCTCCGCCGGTCGGCAACGTTGTCGCCCAGGCTTCCCAGGGTGGCACGGCCGGTTGCCCCAGTGACATCACCGACATCTTCGGCAGCGGGTCGGTTCTCGACAACCTGGCCGCAAAGAAGGGGATGAACGCCAACTACGTGAAGCTCATTCGGGGGTTCATCGGCGACGTGGTGGTACAGTCCCCTACTACCACGAACAGCACCTATGTCGCCAGCTACATCCCCCCCTGCGACAAGAATACCGACTTCGATACGTTCATCGATGGATCGGCGCAGGGAAAGGATTCAGCCGGGGTATGCACCACCATAACCGACGCCAACGCGAACCTCATGCAGTACGTCTCAACCCGCATGCAGACGATATCGTCAAAGATGAAGGCAAAACAGACCCTCGACGCGACCAATGACGT
>JAJZUC010000071.1 GCA_021847245.1 Deltaproteobacteria bacterium
CTGGTGCGGGGGATCTTCCAGCAGGTGATCAAGGAGACCGAAAAGCACTACGCCATGATCGAGGAGGAGTACCGCCACGTCATGACCATGGTCCACGAGTCGGACCAGGACATCTATGTGAGGGAATGATGAGGAGCATCGCCCTGCTGCTGTTCTTCGTACTCGCCGCAGAGGCGGCCACGGCCGCCCCGTCGGAGGACGTGCGGGGGATCGCGCCACAACGCCAGGGGCTGAAGGTGATCGAGGAAAAGTGCCTCGCCTGCCACAACCGCCAGCGGATCGACGCCGCCGTCCGGGAACGGAAGGATATGGCGAAGATCCTCCAGGCGATGGAAGGCAAGGGGGTGAAGCTGACGGAGAAGGACCGGATGGTTATCGGCCACTTCTGGAAGCAGAGCCCCTTCAGGGAGAAGGGGACCACCTCTTTCCCGAAATAGGAAAGCCCGGGAGCCTGTCGAGTCCGACAGGCTCCTGCAATGGTCGAACAAGGGCGGCCCGGAGCGATTCCGGCCGCCCTTTGCCTGTGGCTTGAACCTGGGATGAAGCCGAACGCACGGTTCAGCGCAGAGGCCTTCAACCGCCGCCACTGGAGCATGAATTTCCGGCCGGCGCGCCGGAACCAACCACGCAGGCCGATATCTGCTTTCTGACCTCGCTCGACCCGCACTTCGGGCACCGGGTCTCTTCCTCCCCTCCCCCCATCTTCTGCAGGCGGGAGAAGCTCTCGCCGCACGCTTCACACCGGTATTCGTAGATTGGCATGTCCGATACCTCCTTCGACGACATTCAATAATTCAAAATATCGCATACTGCATCCTCGATGCAACCGGATTTTTTCGGCATTGCCGGTACGGCCGAACGACGGAGAGCAGGATGCGTTCCCCCAACAAAAAAAGCGGCCCGAACTCTTCCGGGCCGCTTTTTTGCGTGTGGGTTCGCTTCTTACCCCAACTTGCCGAGCAGCGGCACGATCAGAAGCGACACGATGTTGATGATCTTGATCATCGGGTTGACCGCAGGGCCGGCGGTGTCCTTGTACGGGTCGCCGACGGTGTCGCCGGTAACGGCGGCCTTGTGGGCGTCGCCACCCTTGCCGCCGTGATAGCCGTCCTCGATGTACTTCTTGGCGTTGTCCCAGGCGCCGCCGCCGGTGGTCATGGAGATGGCGACGAAGATGCCGGTGACGATGGTGCCGACGATGACCCCCCCCAGGGCCTCTACGCCAAGGGTAAAGCCGATGATGATCGGCGCGGCGATCGGGATGATGCCCGGGATGACCATCTCCCTGAGAGCGGTCTTGGTGACGATATCCACGCAGGAGGCGTAGTCGGGTTTGCCGGTCCCTTCCATGATCCCCTTGATTTCGCGGAACTGGCGCCGTACTTCTTCAACAACCGAGCCACCGGCCTTGCCGACCGCTTCCATGCAGAGAGCGGCAAAGTAGTAGGGAAGCATGCCGCCCAGGAAGAGGCCGACAATGATTTTGGGGTTGGAGAGGTCGAAGGAGACGATCTTGCCTGCGGCCTTCAGCTCGTCCACATAGGAGGTAAAGAGGATGACGGCGGCGAGGCCGGCGGAGCCGATGGCGTATCCCTTGGTGACCGCCTTGGTGGTGTTGCCGACCGCATCCAGAGGATCGGTGACGGCGCGGACCGAGTCGTCCAGCTCGGCCATCTCGGCAATGCCGCCGGCGTTGTCGGTGATGGGACCGTAGGCATCCATGGCAACGACGATGCCGGTGAGGGAGAGCATGGAGACGGCGGCGATGGCGATGCCGTAGACGCCGGCACAGTTAAAGGCGACGATGATGCCGGCAGCGATGACGATGACCGGCAGAGCCGTGGATTTCATGGAGACACCGAGGCCGGCGATGATGTTGGTTGCGTGGCCGGTGGTGGAGGCCTGGGCAATGTGCTTCACCGGGCCATACTCGGTGGCGGTGTAGTACTCGGTGATCCAGAAGATGGCGCCAGTAACCACCAGGCCGACAATGGCGGAGATGAAGATGTTGGTGGCAGAATAGCCGGTCGGGTTGCCGGCCGGGAACAACTGCACCGTGACGAAGTAGAAGGCGATGCAGGCGAGGACGCCCGAGGCGATGAGCCCCTTGTAGAGGGCCGGCATGATCTTCTGGTTTGCGCCCAGCTTGACGAAGAAGGTCCCGATGATGGAGGCGATGATGGAGATCCCCCCCAGGATCAGCGGATAGTTGACCGCGCCGGCGAAGTTGTTGAATGCCATGGCCCCCAGCAGCATGGCGGCGATGAGGGTCACGGCGTAGGTCTCGAACAGGTCGGCGGCCATGCCGGCGCAGTCGCCCACGTTATCCCCCACGTTGTCGGCGATGACGGCCGGGTTGCGGGGATCGTCCTCGGGAATGCCGGCTTCGACCTTCCCCACGAGATCGGCACCCACGTCGGCCCCCTTGGTGAAGATGCCGCCGCCGAGACGGGCGAAGATGGAGATGAGCGAGCCGCCGAAACCGAGACCCACAAGATGGCTGACCACATCCTTGACCGGGGCGCCCGGCATGAGCTGCTGCAGCACCATGTAGTAGCCGGCGACACCCAGAAGCCCCAGGCCGACGACGAGCATGCCGGTGATGGCGCCCCCCTTGAAGGCGACGTTCAGGGCCTTGTGGATCCCCGCCTTGGCAGCTTCGGTGGTCCGGATGTTGGCGCGGACCGAGACGAACATCCCGATGAAACCGGTCAGGCCGGAGAACAGGGCGCCGATGGCGAAGCCGACGGCGGTTTTCGCCCCGAGTGTGGCAAAGAGCGCCACGAACATGACGGCACCGACCACGGCGATGATGGTGTACTGGCGCTTCATGTAGGCCCCGGCCCCCTCCTGGACGGCGGCGGCGATCTGCTTCATCCGCTCGTTCCCCTGGGGGAGCCCCAGAATCCACTGGGCCGAAACGAGGCCGTAGGCGACGGCCGCCACGGCACACGCCAGGGCGAAAAAGACTGCATACTGTTCCATTGACTAACCTCCTCAAGAATAGCCCGCGAAAGGCTTTGATCCCACCTTGACCCGGCACTTCCGCCGCCGAGCAAAAAACGAAAAATTGTTATAAGAAACGGGAAGGTTTGTCAATGTTAAAAATGCTTGTCATCTCCCTCCTTCCTGTGCGTGAGACACTCGCATACCTGCAAAAAAGTTTGACAGCACGGCTTGTTTGCAATAAAATACCAACTATCATGCAAACACAACTTGATTTTAAAGAAACAAAGATCCGGCAACTGGAGGAGCAGTGCCGGCGAACCGGCTTGGCCATCACCGTGCAGCGACGGGTGATTATCGAGGCCCTGGCCGAGCGCGCTGACCACCCGTCGGCGGACCAGCTCTACGACATGGTCCGCGGAAGGCTCCGGGGGATTTCCCGCACCACCGTCTACCGGGTGCTCGAAACGCTCGAAGGGATCGGCGTCGTGCAGAAGGTCAGCAATCCCGAGGCACGGGCACGATTCGACGCCGACACGGTGCGGCACCACCATCTCTACTGCACCCGCTGCCAGAAGATTCAGGATCTCTCCGACCCGGCCCTCGAACTCCTCCCCCTGCCGTCCGGAGAGTACGGGGGGTTCGCCATCGCCGGTTTCTCCATCACGTTCAGCGGGGTATGTCCCGACTGCCGCACGGATTCACTTCAATCGCCATAGATAAGGTAACTTGCGCAAGGAGGATTTGAGCCGATGAAAGCTGTCGAGATAAAAAAGGATATCTACTGGGTCGGCGCCGTCGACTGGGCGGTGCGGGACTTCCACGGCTACGAGACGCCGCGGGGGACCACCTACAACAACTACCTGATCGTCGACGAAGAGATCACCCTCATCGATACGGTCAAGTACGACTTCGCCTGTCACACCATCAAGAACATCTCCGGCGTCGTCGACCCGGCACGGATCAAGAACGTCATCATCAACCACATCGAGAACGACCATGCTACGAGCCTCGACCGGATCATGGCCCTTGCCCCCCACGCCACCATCTACATCTCGGAGAAGGGGCGCAAGGGGATCGAGCGGTTCTTCGACGTCTCGCGCTGGAACCTGAAGACGGTCAGGACCGGCGACACCCTCACCATCGGGAAGCGGACCCTGGAGTTCATCGAGACCCCCATGCTCCACTGGCCCGACTCCATGGTGACCTATGCCCGGGAGGACAAGATCCTCTTCACCCAGGACGCCTTCGGCCAGCACGTAGCGTCGGCCGCGCGCTTCGACGACGAGTTCGAGGTCTCCGACTCGGCGGCGGAGCTGGAAGATGCGGTCGTCGACTACTACGCCAACATCCTCATGCCTTTCGGCCAGATCGTGAAGAGCAAGATCGCCGAGATCCAGGCCAAGGGGATCGAGATCGGGATGATCGCCCCGGACCACGGCCTCATCTGGCGGAAGGACCCCGGGAAGGTACTCGACAAGTACCTCGAAATGGCCGGCGGCAAGGCCCGCAGGTCGGTCGCCATCATCTACGACACCATGTGGCAGAGCACCGAGAAGATGGCGGTCCCCATCGCCGAAGGGATCAGGGCCGAAGGGCTCGACTGCCGTATCATCAAGCTGCGGGCCACCCCCATGAGCGTCGCCATCAAGGAGTTCTGGAAGTCCCAGGGGTCCCTCATCGGCTCGCCGACCCTGAACAACATCCTCTACCCCACCGTCGCCGAGTTTCTCACCCACCTGCGGGGGCTGCGCCCCAAAAACCGGATCGTCGGGGCCTTCGGCAGCTTCGGCTGGGGGGGCGGCGCCGTGAAGGAGGCGTACGAGGAGTTCAAGCGGATGGGACTGCAGACGGTGGAGCCGGGGATCCAGATCCCGTACCGCCCGTCGCGGGCCGACGAGGAGGCGTGCTTCGAGTTCGGCCGCGCCTTCGCCCGCCAGGTGGCGGAATATCACCAGGGGTTTTGAAGGAGGACGGTTGCGGTTTCCGCCATCAACCTGTATCATCGCACCCCCATGGAGCTGAAATACGGTGACATATCGTTCCCGCTGGAACTCCCCCGCGCGCGGCTTCTAGGCGTGATCCGCCCTGCGGCGGAGACGCCGGCGGAGTCGCCGGGGGCGATCATCGGCGCCGCCCTCGACCGCTGCGCCGGCGCAATCCGCACCTTTCGCCCCGGCGAGCGGGTCGTCATCGTCACCTCGGACATCACCCGCTACACGGGAAGCGAGATCTACCTCCCCCTCCTCGTGGAGCGGCTCATGGCGGCAGGCATCCGGGAGGGGGACATCGAGATCCTCGTCGCCCTCGGCATCCACCGCAAGCAGACCGAACACGAGCACGCAAGGATCGCCGGCCCGCTCTTCGGGCGGCTCCGGATCGTCGACCACGACTGCGACGACCCGGGGGAACTCGCCTTCATCGGCCGGACCTCCGGCGGGGTGGACGTGGAGGTGAACCGCCGGGTGGTGGAGGCGGACCGGGTGATCCTCACCGGCACCATCGCCTTCCACTACTTCGCCGGCTTCGGCGGCGGGCGCAAGAGCATCCTCCCCGGGGTGGCGGCCCGGAAATCGTGCATGGCGAGCCACTTCGCCGTCCTCAATCCGGGCGAGGGGAGCGGCAGGAACCCCCTCGCCGTCACCGGGAACCTTGCCGGCAATCCGGTCCACGCCGCCATGGACGAGGCGTGCGCCATGGTGGAGCCCACCTTCATCCTGAACACTGTGCTCTCGCCGGAGAAGCGGATCATCGCCGCCTTCGCCGGCCACTGGCGGGAGGCCCACGAGGAGGGGTGCCGGTACTATGCCGGACGCTTCGCCTATCCGCTCCGGGAGAAGGCCGACCTCGTCGTCGTCTCCTGCGGCGGCTTCCCGAAGGACATCAACGTCATCCAGGCCCACAAGTCGATGGAATACGGGAGCCAGGCCCTGAAGGAAGGGGGCGTGATGGTCCTTCTTGCCCAATGCCGGGACGGCTACGGCAACGCCAGCTTCTTCGACTGGTTCCGCTTCCGGGACCTCGGCGAGTTCGAGGCGCGCCTGCGGAGCCACTACGAGATCAACGGCCAGACCGCCTACTCGCTGCTGCAGAAGGCGCAGCGGTTCAGGGTCATCCTCGTTTCGGAGCTCCCCGAGGAAGAGGTCAGAACCATGGGGCTGATCCCGGCGAAGACCCTCGACGGGGCCATGGCAACGGCAGCGGAGCTACTTCCGGCGGACTGCACCGCCTGCGTCATCCCCGAGGGGGGGACGGTGCTGCCGGTAATGATGTAGGGGCAAACCTATGTGTTTGCCTGATTTCCGGGCGATCACAAGGATCGCCCTTACAAGGATGGATATATATAATGATTGCTACCCGCGTCATTGATGCACTGAAAGCCATCGTCGGCGCCGAGAACGTCGCCACCGACCGCCAGGAGCTCCTCTGCTACGGCTACGACGCCACCCAGATGGAGTTTCTCCCCGACGCGGTGGTGCATCCCGGAACACCGGAGGAGATCGCCGCCATCCTGAAGCTCGCCAACGCGGAGCGCTTCCCGGTCTTCCCCCGGGGGGCCGGGAGCGGCTTCACCGGCGGGGCGCTCCCCAAGGGGGGTGGGGTCGTCCTCGTGACGACGCGGCTCAACCGGATCCTGCGCATCGATTCCGAAAACCTGGTGGCCGAGGTGGAACCGGGGGTCGTCACCGAGCAGTTCCAGCTGGCGGTGGAGAGGCTTGGCCTCTTCTACCCCCCCGATCCCGCCTCCCTCAAGTTTTCCACCTTGGGCGGCAACGTGGCGGAGAACGCCGGCGGCCCCCGGGCGGTGAAGTACGGAGTGACCCGCGACTTCGTCATGGGGCTCGAGGTGGTCCTCCCCACCGGAGAGATCATCCGCACCGGCGGCGAGACCTACAAAGGGGTCGTCGGTTACGACCTGACCCGGCTCCTCGTCGGTTCCGAGGGAACCCTGGGGGTGATCACCAAGATCATCTTCAAGCTCCTCCCGTTGCCGGAGGCGAAGAAGACCATGCTCACCATCTTCGACTCCATCGACGGCGCGGCCCGGGCGGTCTCCACCATCATCGGGAACAAGATCATCCCCACCACCCTCGAATTCATGGACCACGCCACCCTCCAGTGCGTCGACCGGCGCTTCAATCTGGGGCTCCCGGCAACGGCCCGGGCGGTCCTCCTCATCGAGGTGGACGGCGACCCCGAGCTGATCGAAAAGCAGGCGGCCCGGATCCACGAAGCGGTAAAGCCCCTCGGCCTCGTGGAGTTCAAGGTGGCGAAGGACGCCGCCGAGGCGGAACAGCTCTGGAAGGTGCGGCGTCTCGTCTCCCCCAGCCTGCGCGACGTGAACCCGACCAAGTACAACGAGGATATCGTCGTCCCCCGCAGCCGGGTCCCCGACGTCATCCGGAAGATCGACGCCATCGCCACCCGCTACGGCATCCCCATTGTCAACTTCGGCCACGCCGGCGACGGCAACATCCACGTCAACGTCATGATCGACAGGGAGATCGCGGGGATGGAGGAGAAGGCCCACGGCGCCATCGAGGAGATCTTCCGGGCGGCCCTGGAGCTGGGAGGGACCATGTCGGGCGAGCACGGCGTGGGGCTCGCCAAGCAGCCCTACATCCCGCTGGAGCTCTCGCCGGTGCAGATCGCCACGATGCAGGCGGTAAAACGCGCGCTGGACCCGAACAACATCCTCAATCCGGGGAAGATGTTTCCCGCATAGGGAACGTGAGGAGTGAGGCGCGAGGAGTGAGGTGAGAAAGACTCTCTGGCCTGCCGTGTTCCGGGCATTTCCACCTCACTCCTCACTCTTCACCCCTCACGAGGTTTACCATTACATGGATCCGTTAAAACGAGTCGAAAACGAACTGAAGAAATGCGTCAAGTGCGGCGCCTGCCGCGCCCACTGCCCCGCCTTCGCCGCCCTGCAGCGGGAGCCGGCGGTGGCTCGCGGCAAGGTGGCGGTGGCCCAGCACATCCTCAAGGGGGACATTGCCCTTGACGACCAGACCTATGAGGTCATGTCCAAGTGTCTCCTCTGCGGAAGTTGCGTGGAGAAGTGCCCCAACGAGGTCCCGACCGACGAGATCGTCATCACCGCCCGGGAGGCCCTGGCCCGGAAACGGGGTCTCACCACCTTCCACAGGGCGGTGGCCCGGGTAATCAAGAACCGGAAGATGATGTCGTTCGGCGCCCTCGCCGCGACCATCCTCGGCCCCCTCCTCTTCCGGAAGGTGCCGCAGACCTCGGGGCTTCGGCTCCGCTTCCCCCTCCCCTTCGTCGGAAACCGGCGCCACATCCCCCAGATCGCCCGCACGCCGTTCATGGACCGCCACCCCGAGGTCATCCAGGGGGAGCCGGGAAAACCGCGGGTCGTCTACTTCGTCGGCTGCATGACCAACTTCGTCTACACCGGGGTGGGAGAGGCGACCCTCGCCCTCTTCCGGCACCTGGGGTGTACCGTCATCATCCCGAAGGAGCAGCAGTGCTGCGGCCTTCCCGGCATGTCGGGGGGAGACCTGGAGACCGTCCGGACCCTGGCGGAGAAGAACCTGGCCGCCCTGGAAAAGTACGACGCCGATTACGTCATGACCGCCTGCGCCACCTGCGGCGGAGCACTCCACAAGTTCTATCCGGCCCTCATCGGCAAGCGCCACCCCGAACTGGCCGAACGGATCGGGAAGATCGCCGCCAAGACCGTCGACGCGGCGCAGCTTCTTCAGAAGCTCGGCCTTCACCCCGCCGAGACCGGCGCGGGCGAGGCGCTGAAAATCACCTACCACGACCCCTGCCACCTCCGGACCCGCGCCATCACCCGCCAGCCCCGGGAACTGCTGGCCGGCGCCCCCGGCGTGGAACTGGTGGAGATGGAGGGGGCCGACAAGTGCTGCGGCCTCGGCGGCACCTTCAACGTCTATCACTACGACACCTCCCTCGCCATCAACGAGGGAAAGAGCGTCGCCATCGAGAAGAGCGGCGCCGAGGCGGTGGTCACCGGCTGCCCCGGCTGCATGATGCAGCTCTCCGACGGCCTCAAGCAGCGCGGCAACCGGACCCGCGTCATGCACACCCTCGAAGTCCTCGCCCGCTCGCTCCGCTGACCTCTCCGGCCGGGGAGCTCCCCGGCCGTTTTTACTCTCAATAAAATCGTTTTATAACCATCTTCACCCACGCCGCTCCACCCCACGAACAACGCTGCGCCAAATCTGACGATTTAAGTCAAGATAAAAAATATTTTATTGACAGTACACGGCAAAGTAAGGTATTAACAGCAAAGATAAAAACCAGTTTTATTTCTCTGTCTTCCGGGTTCTCGCAAAACGTCATGAGGAGGCCGGGATGCTAGGCGCAAGCGAGCGAGGAAGCGAGGCGTACCCGTCGGTACGTTGAGCTTTCGAGCGAGCGGCAACAACGCAGACCGGCCCCGCAGTAGTTTTGCTAATCCTCTTCCGGGGTGGTTGATGACCGACTACAACATCGGAGCGAAGATCAAAAAGCTCCGACTTGCAAAAAAGCTGACCCTGCAGGCGGTCGCCCGCGAGACAGGTTTTTCGCCCGCCCTCATCTCCCAGATCGAGAACAACAACGTCTCTCCTCCCATCGCCACGCTCTCGAAGATCGCGAAGTTCTTCGACGTGAAGATCGGGATATTCTTCACCGAGGATGAAGAGGAGTACCGCTACGAAGTCGTGCGCAGGGGAGAACGGAAGGTGATCCCCCGGGTCATCTCCCGCGCCGGCACCAGCCAGGGGTACTCCTACGAATCGCTCTCGTTCCGCAAGCAGAACAAGAAGATGGAGCCGTTCCTCCTCACCGTCTCGGAAAAGGCCTCCGAAGAAAACACTTACAGCCACGACGGCGAAGAGTTCCTCTTCGTCATGGCAGGGACCGCCGAACTCCTCGTGGACGACGAACGGATCACCCTCGAAGAGGGGGACTGCGTCTACTTTGATTCATCCCTGAAGCACCGCCTCCTCTCCAAGGACGGCAGCGAAGTCAGGGTGCTCGCCGTGGTGACCCGCTAGGCACCCCTTCGGGCCGACACCGCAAGCATACGGGCCTTTTCATCCGATGAGCGCCCGTTTTTTTCACCCCGCCCCGTATACAAAACGTAACCGCACCGTTTCCGGGAATCCCGGCCAAGCATTCCCACGGACTCCCTGTCACGGTTCAACCTACAAACCTATGCCAGGAGGGGTCGCAATGACGCAGTTGCTGGTAAAAAATTCTACGAACTGGAAGGATGGCGAAGATGTCCAATAATGCGATTAAACCGTCCCTGAAGAACCCCTTTGATCCCCCCGAAAAGGTGGAATTCACCATTCCGGGCGAGATCTCCCGCACGACCGGCCCCTACGAAGAGGCGATGAAGGAAGGGTACGACCTGATCCAGCGCCCCATAAGATCGGTCAGCATCGACCAGATCGAGAAGCAGCACTTCAAGAAGCGGATGACCGTCTGGGAGCGGATCAAGGTCCTCACCGACAAGACGCCCAACGTCCTGTACCAGAACTGGGGAAAAAACCTGGACGGCGCCTCACTGGTGACCGCGATCCTGAACATCGGCGGCCGCGACGTGGCGGTCTACGGCCATGACTTTACCGTGCGGGCCGGTTCCATCGACGCCACCAACGGCCGCAAGCTCGCCAACCTCTTCAAGCTGGCCGGCGAGAAGGGAATCCCCCTCATCGGCATGAACGACTCGGCTGGCGCCTTCGTCCCCGCCGGGGTCGGCGGCCTCGACGGCTACGCCGAGGCCTTCACGGCGCTGCGCAAGATCAGCGGCGTGGTCCCCTCCATCATGTGCATGTTCGGCTTCAACGCCGGCGGCGGCTCCTATCTGCCGCGCCAGGGAAGCTTCGTCATCCAGCCCGCCGACACCTTCTTCGGCCTCACCGGCCCGGGGGTCGTCAAGTCGGTCCTCGGCGAAGACATCACCCCCGACGAGCTGGGCGGCCCCAAGGTCCACGGCAAATCGGGCGTTGCCGACCTGACCGTGGCCGACGAGGTGGCGGCCCTGCGGACGGCGGTGCGCCTCCTCTCCTACATCCCGGACAACAACAGCGTGGGGGCGCCGTTCCAGGAGACCAGCGACCCCCTGGACCGCAAGACCTGGGAGATCAACACCCTGCTGAAAAAGGCCTTCAACTCGCCAACCGGCTTCAACACGCCGTTCGACGTCTCCATCATCATCCAGCAGATCTGCGACCACGGCGACTACTTCGAGCTGCAGCCGGAGCGGGCCCGGGAGGCGGTCACCGCCTTCGGCCGCCTGGGGGGGCAGGTCGTGGGGTTCGTCGCCAACAACTCGGCCGTCGCCTCGGGGCAGATCGACTGCGACTCGGCGGTCAAGATCGCCCGCTTCGTCCGGTTCTGCAACATCTACAACATCCCGATCATCTTCATGGAAGACACCACCGGCTTCCTGCCGGGGCGCGAGCAGGAGTCCCGCGGCATCGTCCAGGCGGGCCGCTCCATGCTCGACGCCATCGTCGACGTCCGCACCCCGCGGATCCTGCTGATCCTGCGCAACGCCTTCGGCGGCGCCTACGCCTCCTACAACAACTACCCCACCGGCGCCGACCTGGTGCTGGCGCTCCCCACCACCCGCCTCGCCGTCATGGGTCCGGCAGGGAAGGAATTCGTCTACAAGGACGAGCTCCGCAAGATCCGCGCTGCCGCGGCAGACATGGCCAGGAAGGGGACCGAAGAGCGGGTCAAGGCCGGCACCGAACCCGGCACCGCCAAACGCGATGCGGAAAAGGAGGCCGCCGAGTGGCTCAAGGGGGAGGAAGCGGCCCTGAACCAGCGGTACGAAAAGGAACTGATGAACCCGAAGGAAGGTCTGGCCTTGGGCTCCATCTCCTCCATCGTCATGCCGACCGACCTGCGCCAGGTACTGGGCGAAAACATCGCCTTCCTGATGCGGCACTACAAGCCGTCGCCCATGAGCGGCCCGCAGCGCGAGTTCCACTAGATCGTTGCTAATCATTCCGAATTGGAGATAGAGACCAATGACCGACCTGTACACGAACAACCCCCTGATTCACCGGGACCGTCGTCTCGGCGCGTCCGATTCCGAGTGGGTGCGCTCCTTCGCCTGCGAGGACCTGAAGCCGCTCATCGTCTGTCGCGGCCCGATCCGCAAGGAGGCCATGGATGTCTTTGAAGAGATGGGGATCACCCACTACGGTATCCTCCTCTCCGAGAAGGACTCCATCGTCTACCCCAACGCCCTGGCCCCGGAGCTGCGCCAGCTGACCGATTCCACCCGCGTCCACCGGGTACCCGACTACACCGGCGCCAGCAAGGAGGAGCGGGTCGAGCGGATCGGCCAGATCATCCAGATCGCCAAGGACAACGGCTACGACGCCATCTTCGCCGGCTACGGCTTCATGGCCGAGGACGAGGAGTTCGTGGCGGCCATCGAGAGCGCCGGCCTCTCCTTCATGGGCCCCAACTCCCGCACCCAGGCCGATGCCGGCAAGAAGGACGAGGCCAAGCGGACCGCCCTGCAGGTCGGGGTCAGCGTCACCCCCGGCATCAACAACGTCACCGCCCGGACCCTGGTGAAGAAGCATCCGACCCGGGAGGCGCTCCTGGCCCTGGTGAAGGCCGAGGGACTGGAGATGGAGCCGAAGATCCTGGAGGATACCAAGCTCTCCCTGGAGGAGCTGGCCGACGAGATCCTCTACGCCTCCTACGCCAAGGGGATCGACCTCTACTCCATCGAGGAGCTCTGCGCCCAGGTACAGCTGGAAGCGGCGAACATGTTCACCGAGTACCCCGGGAGCCGGATCCGCCTCAAGGCCATCGGCGGCGGCGGCGGCAAGGGGCAGCGGATCCTCGGCGCCTCGCTCCTGAACGTCAAGGAGCCGACCGCAGTCCAGGTCAGGGAGGCGGCCGCCGAGGCCCCCGCCCTGGTCCGGGAGGTGCTGAACGAGGTCAAGGCCAACGGCGTCGGCGACAACAAGAACGTCCTGATCGAGCTGAACATCGAGCAGACCCGCCACAACGAGATCCAGCTGGTGGGGAACGGCGAGTGGTGCGTCTCCCTGGGGGGGCGCGACTGCTCGCTGCAGATGCACGAGCAGAAGCTGCTGGAGGTCTCCGTGACCCAGGAAGGGCTTGCCCTGGCCATCGAGAAGGCGAAGGCGGCCGGCCGCAAGGCCGAGGTGAAGGCCCTGGAGAGCGACCTCAAGGTACTGAAGCGGATGGAGGAGGATGCGGCCAGGTTCGGCGCCGCCGTGGGGCTCGATTCCGCCTCCACCTTCGAGTGCATCGTCGACCGCGACCGCTACTACTTCATGGAGGTGAACACCCGGATCCAGGTAGAGCACCGGGTCTCCGAGCTCTGCTACTCCCTCCGATTCACCAACCCCAAAGACAAGAACGACTTCTTCATCGTCGAATCCCTGGTGGAGGCGATGGCCCTGCTGGTGAAGCACAAGAAGCGGCTCCCCAAGCCGGAGCGGGTTCCCCGCTTCGGTGCCGGCGCCGAGGCCCGCCTCAACGCCACCGACGCCTCCCTCTCCCCCCACGCCGGCGGGATGATCCGCTACTGGTCCAAGCCGATCGAAGGGGAGATCCGCGACGACCAGGGGATCTGCCTGGTCAACCCGGACACCGGCATGTTCATGCGCTACAAGGTGGCGGGGGCCTACGACTCCAACATCGCCCTTCTCCTCACCAAGGGGGAGGACCGCCTCGCCAGCTACCTGAAGCTCTCCGAGGTGCTGGGAAAGACCACCCTGCGCGGCACCGACCTGGCCACCAACCTGGAGTTCCACTACGGGCTGGTCAACTGGTTCATCGGCCAGAACGTCATGGCCAAGCCGACCACCCGCTTCGGCGTCCCCTACCTGACCCTGGTCGGCCGGCTGAAGGAGGAGGCCAGCCTGCTCGACACGGTCTTCGCCTTCATGCAGATGAAGAAGGCCTACGCCAAGAAGATGGCCGAGCAGTTCCCCGACGACCCGAAGGCGGCCAAGGATATGTCCGCCATCCTCGACCGGAAGGGGACCCTCGTCACCCGTCCCATGGACTGCTTGCTGGCCGATCCACACCTCCTCTCGGGATGGCTCTCCATCAACCGGAAGAACTTCACCATGGAAAAGGGGAAGGTGGTCTGGCACGACAATCCCTTCGTGATCCTGGCCGACACCTACGATTATCTTGACATGGCCTATGATCCGGCCGCCCCGGCGGCGGAGGTCATCTGGAGCCACGACAACGACCTCCTCCAGAAGGGGCTGCGCTTCTACAAGACCCTTTCGGAGCGCTTCGGGCTCGGGCTCCACGAATTCGACAAGCTCTCGGCCATCCTCGTCAAGGAAAAGCCCCAGGGGGGGTTCTCCCCCGAGGAGTGGAGCGGGATCCAGTCAGCCCACATCGGCTTCGAGGCCGGCCTGGAGCTCCTCGGCATGCTCTTTATCATCGCCGAGAACGTCAGGTTCTGGGACTTCAGGGTGGAGGAAGACCTGGAGGTCACCATCCCCGACTACCTGAACGATCCGGAGTTGCAGGCCCGGATGAAGAAGGTGCTGGTGCCGCCGCCGGCCACCAAGGCCGACGAGATCGTCGCCATGTGCGGCGGCATGTACTACGGCCAGGAGGCGCCGGGGATGCCGCCGTTCGTGAGCGAAGGGATGCACTTCGAGAAGGGGCAGCCCCTCTACATCATCGAGGTGATGAAGATGTTCAACACGGTCCGGGCGACCTTCTCCGGCACCATCGACAGGATCATCATGCAGGGGGCCGACGGCAGCATCGTCCAGAAGGGGCAGCCGCTCTTCAAGGTCACCCCGGACGAGAAGTTCGTCGAGGTCAACCCCGA
>JAJZUC010000072.1 GCA_021847245.1 Deltaproteobacteria bacterium
ACCCGGACGGTGGAATCTACCCCGTTGACGGTGGGGGCCTTGACGTTGAACGCGACCACCGACGGCAGAAGCCCCACCCTTACAGCAAAATTCTGGTCGTTGTTGCCGAGGAAACTGAAAAAGCGGTCACCTGTCGGGGCTGGACTCGTAGACCGGTAGGTGGCGAAGACGTCCACGATCCCGTCCGTGCTGAGCTGCCACCCGTTCTCCCCCCCGATCACGAATGCCGCGTGGGCGGAAGGTAGTGCTGCCATGGAGAGCAAAGCTGCCGTGGCGATAATGCTACTACATTTCTTCATCTCGTATCCTCCCCTCATGTCATGATGTACTGCGTGATGTGCTGCATCAGGCCAGGTGCCGGCTGGCTTGTCCCCCGCCGGCCACGCGCTCCGGCAGGGATCTATGCTGAAACTGTTCGCGTGTGGAGCTGCAAAAAAAGTGGGGCGGGAACTGAAGGAGGACTTAACCCGCCCCAAAGGAGTAACTCAACTCTGCCGGCGTCCCGACAGAGGTTTCCGAAAACGTCGATTACCTTCGCGTCATTTCCTGTGAAGTGCACTTGTGCAACCGGAGTGCCATAATAAAACAATGGTTTCTTTTTGCCGCTGATTATTGCCAAGCAACCGAAAGAACGGGTTAATCCGGGTTGTCGCCCTCTTTGTTCCGGCAAACCCTGCCAGAACGAACCGCAATAAAAGGCTGTTTGCATTGTGGAGTTAAGCCACAGCGTAGAAATTATTCCCACCACACCCCCACCATAGGGGAATACGGCGCCAAGTATGCATATTTTGAACATATTTCAAGAAGTTAACCGCAACATGTTTGATCAAACCTCGTTTGACACTTCGGCACATCTGTTGCTATACTGGGTTACCGAAATGGCCGCTATTCAATATTGCTAAAACGGCGTTCAGCCATAGGATGAATATGCAAAACATGGAGAGTTCTCTTAACCATTACAAGTTCGAAGTGCCGGAGATCATTTTCGGCCGGGGGCTCCTGACCCAGATCGGCTCCTGCGCCCGGCGGCTGGGGGGACACAAGGTCTTTCTCGTGAGCGATCAGGGACTCTTCGCCTCGGGGTGGGTGGACAAGGCCCTCAAGAGCATCATGGACGCGGGGCTGGAGGTGATCTACTACGACAACATCACCTCCAACCCCAAGGATCTGGAGGTGGAGGAAGGGGCGCGGGAGTACATCCGCCACGGGTGCGACGTCATCGTGGGGCTGGGGGGCGGGAGCTCCATGGATGCGGCCAAGGGGGTGGCGATTCTCGTCTCCAACGGCGGACGGATCAGGGACTTCGAGGGGCCGGACAAGATTTTCCGCCCCCTCCCCCCCCTCGTCCTCTGCCCCACCACCTGCGGCACCGGCTCCGACGTCTCCCAGTTCGCCATCATCAACGACACCGAGCGCCGCTGCAAGCTGACCATCATGAGCCGCTGCGTCGCCCCGGACATCAGCCTCACCGACCCCGACACCCTCGAAACCCTCCCCGACGAATTCGTCTGCACCACCGCCACCGACGCCATGAGCCACGCCATGGAGGCGTTTTTCTCGGTGGCCTCCACCACCCTGACCGACGTCCACGCCATCAAGGCCCTGCGGCTGGTCTCCACCAGCCTGGTGAACGCCGTCAGGGAGCGCAGGCCCGACGACCTGGAAAACCTCGCCCGGGCCAGCCTCCACGCGGGAATGGCGTTCTCCAACTCCCTGCTGGGAATTGTTCATGCCCTGGCCCACCCCATCGGCGGGCTCTACGACGCCAACCACGGGAGCATCAATGCCGTCCTCCTGCCGGAGGTGATCAAGTACGACATCCCGGTGGTGAGCGAAAAGCTCCCGGAACTCGCCTGGGGGCTCGGACACCGCACCGACGGCAACATCGGCACCGCCTCGGAGGTGGTCCAGGAGGCGCTGGACCACATGCTCGACGCCGCCGGGGCCCCCCGGAGCCTCCGGAGTCTGGGGGTCGACCGCAAGGATCTTCCCGAACTGGCCCGGCGGGCACTGAAGGATGTCTGCATCGTCACCTCGCCGCGGGAAGCGGACGAGGGGGACCTGCTGTCGATTCTGGAAAAGGCCTACTGAGATGGAGGAAATCAAGCGGACAAAGTTCGACGAATCGAGCCTGGAACGGCTGCTGGGGCTGGAAAGCTCCAAGATCGGCTTCTACGCGGAGGTCAAGCAGAAGATCCAGGAACTGGAAGCGGCCAACCTGGGGCTGCGGATCAAGACCAACGAGCTCCAGGCGGTCTTCGACGCCATCAGCGACGGGGTGGTCATCTACGACCATCAGGGGAACGTCCAGCACCGCAACCACGTCTGCCCGCGGCTCTTCCCCCGGGAAACCACGGTCGGCAAGTCGTGCGCCGCCCTCTTCCACCCCGACCAGAGGCACGCCCCCTCCCAGTGCCCGGTGGAGCAAGCGCTCGGCGGGGATACCATGCAGATCTCCTTCACTGCCACCAGGAATGACGGCATAACCCGTTACTTCGACGTCACCGCCACCCCCATCGTTGACCCGAAGGTGGAGACCCGCGCCCTCGTTTTCCTCCGGGACGTGACCGACAAGCGGCTCCACGAGCTGCAGCTGATGCAGGCGGAGAAGATGTCGAGCATCGGCATGCTGGCGGCGGGGGTCGCCCACGAGATCAACAACCCCCTCACCTCGGTGGCGGGATATGCAGAGGCCCTGCTGCGGCGGTTCCGCACCGAACCGGAGCTGACGGAGGACCCTCGCCTCACCGATTTCCGGAAGTACCTGGAGGTGATCATCCGCGAGTCCTACCGCTGCAAGGGGATCATCGACAGCCTCCTCACCTTCAGCCGCAAGTCGGACGGTTCCGTCGGCCTGGTGAACGTCAACGACATTCTGCGGGAGGTGCTCGAACTCATCCGGCACAAGTCCCGCTTCGAAAAGATCGAGATAACGGAATTCCTGCAGCAGGACCTCCCTGCGGTCAAAGGGGATGCGTCGGGGCTCAGGCAGGTGTTCATGAACCTGACCATGAACGCCTTCCAGGCCATCGAAGGAGGGGGAACGGTGGAGATCTCCACCTTCGACCAGGACGGGATGGTCACGGCCTCCATCTGCGATACGGGGTGCGGCATCCCCCCCGAGCTTCTCGACCAGATCTGGGACCCGTTCTTCACCACCAAGGAGGTCGGGAAAGGGCTCGGCCTGGGGCTGGCGGTCACCTACAACATCATCAAGAAGCACGGCGGCGAGATTCACGTTGAAAGCAAGCAGGGAGTAGGATCTAAATTCACAGTGAGGCTTCCTTCATGTCAGCAATAGGAGTGCGTAAAGAGGCGAAACTGCTCGTGGTCGAGGACGAGCGCAACCTGAGAGAGCTGCTCGAAACCGAGCTCAGGCGAAGCGGCTACAAGGTCGAGGCGGCCGCCGACGGCGAGGAGGGGCTGGAAAAGTACCGGCAGGAGAACTTCAACGTGGTTCTCCTCGACGTCAAGATGCCCGGCATGGACGGGGTCGAGGCGCTCCGGCTGATGCGCGCCGAATCCAACGTCCCCGAGATCATCGTCTTTACCGGCCACGGGACCATCGAAACGGCGGTGGAGTGCATCAGGCACGGCGCCTACGACTACCTGACCAAGCCGGTGAAGCTCGACGAACTGGAGATGGTGATCGACAAGGCCTACGAGAAGAACCGCCTCCGGATCGAAAACATCAACCTGAAGCTGGAGATCAACAAGATCGAGGAGCACCAGCGGATCGTCGGGAAGAG
This sequence comes from Deltaproteobacteria bacterium, assembly GCA_021847245.1. Taxonomy (GTDB): domain Bacteria; phylum Desulfobacterota; class Desulfuromonadia; order Geobacterales; family Geobacteraceae; genus Geobacter. Next base: position 3,750 of record JAJZUC010000072.1, read on the forward strand.
CCAGGTGATCCAGAAGGTCCTGGAGACCGTGCGGCGCTGGGGGGTGACCGACGAACACGTCCTCATCTGCGGGGAGAGCGGGACCGGGAAGGAACTGATCGCCCGCGCCGTCCACGACGCCAGCCGGCGCAAGGCAAGGCCGTTCGTCACGGTCAACTGCGGCCGCCTCAACGCCAACACCGCCGAAAGCGAGCTCTTCGGCCATGTCCAGGGGGCCTTCACCGGCGCCAACAAAGGGAGGGCCGGGCTGTTCGAGCTGGCCGACACCGGCACCCTCTTCATGGACGAAATCTCCGAGATGCCCCTCGACGTTCAGGTTAAGCTGCTGCGGGTCCTGGAGACCGGCACCTTCCGCCGTCTCGGCGGGAACCACGACATCAGCGTCGACGTCCGCTTCGTCTTCGCTTCCAACAAGAAACTGGAGGAGTGCGTCAACCGGGGGGAGTTCCGCGAGGACCTCTTCCACCGGATCAACCTCCTCCCCATCAACGTCCCTCCCCTGCGGGAGCGCCCCGACGACATCATCCCCCTCTCCTACTACTTTCTGAAGACCGCCACCGAGGGGGAGGGGAGCGGCTGGGAGATCACCGACGAGGCGATGGCCGCCCTCGCGGCCTATTCCTGGCCCGGCAACGTCCGGGAGCTGCGCAACGTCATCCGCCGCGCCAGCATCCTCGCCACCGAACCGATCATCTCCTCGGACCTCCTCCCCTTCTCGCCGCCGAAGACCCCGCCCCTTCCCCGGCCCGCCGGGTCGTCGGCCGGCGAGGCTTCGCCCCTCCCCCTCTGGGTCATCGAACGGGACCACATCCAGAAGGTCCTGGAGAAGGTGGAGGGGAACAAGAGCCGCGCGGCCAAGATCCTCGAAATCGACCGCAAGACCCTCTACACGAAGCTCGAACGCTACGGCCTGCCGACTTAGGAGCCGCCCCTCACTGGGGCGGAATTCCCCACTGTAGACATAATCCATAGCACCAATCCCCCCCACGCAACACGTTTTCATAGAAAAGTGTTTCAGATTTCCTCGCCCCCGCCCTATTACCCCCCTCGGCCCAATGGATGAAAAGGGCCAAAAACACAACAAATAAACCAATGTTTCATTTGGCACTCCCCTTGCTATAGCCATTTCGAAGGGCTGAACCATCGACATTGTCGATTGAAGGCTCTGACGCAGGTGCCGGCAATACACTAAAACATGGTTTTTGGAGGTGACGCAGGGCGAACACGCCATCTGAATCCGCAGTCCCGGCAGCATTACGCAGAACCAATCACTGATGAACTCGTCGCAGAGTTCACATCACAAAAAGGAGGAAGCACCCATGCCACACTTCAGAGATGTAAAGCGGACCCTCAGCCTCGAAGCACGTGAATACCCGATCAAGATGCAGCACGCCTATCCCTCGGTGAATATCGGCTGGGGCGCCCACACGATGGTCGGCAATGACGCCAAGGCCCTCGGCATGACCAACGCCCTCATCGTCACCACCGGGCTCAAGGGAACGGGTATCATCGAGGCGATCCAGGGGGTCCTCAAGCACGCCGGGGTGGCGTCCGAGGTGTATGACAAGGCGACCCCGAACCCGAAGGATTACGAGGTCATGGAAGGGGCCAAGGTTCTCTCCGCCGGCAAGTTCGACGGCGTGATCAGCGTCGGCGGCGGCTCCACCACCGACTGCTGCAAGGCCATCAAACTGGTCCACAGCCATGACGGCCAGGACGTACGGACCTTCGAAGGGGCCTTCAAGGCGACCAAGAAGAACAAGGTCCCTCACCTCGCCATCAACACCACCTCGGGTACCGGCTCGGAGGTTTCCTGCTTCTCCATCATCAACCACACCGAGAAGATGTACAAGATGGCCCTCTTCGATCCGAACTGCACCCCGAGCAAGTCGGTCAACGACCCGCTGCTCCACCAGTGCATGTCCCAGAACCTCGCCGCCTACACCGGCATGGACGCCCTGACCCACGCCGTCGAGGCGATCGCCTCCCGGCTCTGCGTCCAGTCCGCCTACGGTCCGGGCCTCTGGGCCATCACCGAGATCTTCGACAACCTCCGCCAGTCCTCGGCCAACCGGAACAACACCAAGGCGATCGAGCAGATGGTCTGGGCCGAGATGGCCGCCGCCTACAGCTTCAACAGCGCCGGTCTCGGCATCGTCCACTCCATGGCCCACGCCATGGGCGGTCTCTATGACTCCCCCCACGGCCTCTGCAACGCCATCGCCCTGGTAGACGTCTGCCGCCTGAACCTCCCCGCCTGCCCCGAGCGTTTCGCCATGATGGCCCGGGCCGCCGGCATCGACACCAACGGCATGTCCGACATCAAGGCCGGCGAGAAGTTCATCGACATGATCCAGGAGCTCAAGGACGACCTCGGGATCACCACCAAGTTCGGCGATCTCGGCCTGAAGGAGAAGGACCTCGACAGCCTCTCCAGGTTCGCCGCCGCCGACATCTGCTCCGAAGGGAACCCGATAGATATCGGCTTCGACAACATGCGCGCCGTGTTCAAAGGTTGCATGTAACAAACGGTGATGAGTAAGGAGTGAGGGGTGAGGGGTGGAAAGGATGATTCTTTTCACCCCTCACTCTTCATGTTTTCTCCTCACTCCTCACTCTTCACTCCTCACTCCTCACGAGGTTCAGCCATGATAACCGAACAAGAGGTTGAAGACCTTCTCCGAAGCGGCGGCTACATCGCCGACGAAAGCATCTCGACTGCCGTGTTTCTCGCCCTCCGGATGGAAAAGCCGATCCTGATCGAAGGTCCGCCCGGTGTCGGGAAGACCGGCCTGGCCAAGACCCTCTCCCAGGTCATGGACTTCCCCCTGGTCCGGCTCCAGTGCTACGAGGGGATCGACGAGGGGAAGGCGCTCTACGACTGGGAATACGGCAAGCAGCTCCTCTACACCCAGCTCCTGCGCACCCAGCTCGACAACTACCTCTCCGCTTCGGTCGACCTGAGGGCCGCGGTTGAACGCCTCTCGGCGGAGGAAAGCCTCTTCTTCTCCCAGAACTTCCTGGTGCAGCGCCCCATTCTGCGGAGTTTTCTCTCGGACAAGCGGTCACTGCTCCTCATCGACGAGATCGACCGCTCCGGCGACGAGTTCGAGGCGCTCCTCCTGGAGTGTCTGAGCGATTTCCAGGTTTCCATCCCCGAGCTGGGAGTGATCGAGGCGCGGACCAGGCCCCTCGTCATCCTGACCAGCAACGGCACCCGCATGATCTCCGATGCGCTGCGCCGGCGCTGCCTCTTTCTCTACATCGGCTATCCCGAATTCGAGCGGGAGGTCTCCATCGTCTGCGCCCGCTTCCCGGAGCTCTGCGAGACTCTCGCCCGACAGATGGTCGATTTCGTGCGGAAAGTGCGGGAACTCAACCTGCGCAAGGCCCCGAGCGTCTCCGAAACCCTCGACTGGGCCCAGGTCCTCTCGATTCTTCACACCTCACGGCTCACGCCGGAGGTGGTCGCCAACACGGTCGGGACCATCGCCAAACACCAGGCCGACATGCAGCAGGTAAACGAACTGGCGGCACAGGTATTCAGGTAGGATTGTCGGTATGGAACGGATCATCACCAGATTTGTCAACGCGCTGCGGGAACGGGGGATCCGGGTCTCTCCCGGGGAGAGCATCGACGCCGTGCATGCCCTGGCCCTCGGGGGGGTCGGGGGGCGGGAATCGGTCCGGGCGCTCCTGCGTCTCACCCTGGTGAAGAACGTCAATGATATTCCAGCGTTCGAGGAGGTCTTCGACCGGTTCTTCAGCACCCGGCAAGACTCCCTGGGACTCGACCCCATGGATCTCCTCGGCGCCATGATCCATATCGTCGAGGGAGAGCAACTCAAGGCCGATGCCCACAAACAGCGCCGCGAAGATGAGGGGCCCCTCCTCGTCACGGACGAAGAGGTGACCGCCGACGAGTTGAAGGATCTGCTGGCGCTGGAAGAGACGGAGGGGGAGACCGCAGGGGCCGAGATCATGGTGAAGCTGGACGGCTTCCGCGAGAAAAAGCAATCACCTCCGTCGGACTTCTACATGAAGAGCCCCCCCACCGTCGCCTTCCACCAGGGGGTGAACAAGAGCGCCGCCGCTGTCCCCTTCACCCCGGAGGAACTGGCGGACATTCAGGAAGTCGTCTCCCGCATGCTCGTGCGGATCCGCAAGGACGTGCGGCGGATGAAGGAGATGGAGAACCGGGGGAAGCTCCACGTCATCCGGACGATCCAGAAGAACTACCGCCACGGGATGGTGCCGTTCCTCCTCTCCTTAAGGCGCAAGCGCAAGGAGAAGCCGAGGCTCGTGGTGCTGTGCGACGTGAGCTACTCCGTAAGCCACGCCACCCGCTTCATGCTGCTCTTGCTCCACACCCTGCAGAACCGGCTCATGCACGTCCGCAGCTTCATCTTCAACAGGGATCTGGCCGAGATCACCGCCATGCTCCGGAACATGCCGGTCAACTGCCTGCTGGAGACCATCGACCGGGGGGAGATCGTCAACCTGGACGACAACAGCGACTACGGCAACGTCTTTCTCGCCTTCAAGAAGAAGCACCTGGAGAACATGCGGGGGAAGCCGGCCATCATCATCATGGGGGACGCCCGGAACAACTACAACGAGGCGAACGAATGGGCGCTGGAGGAGATCCGGGAGAAGGCGGGGTACATGCTCTGGCTGACCCCCGACGAGCGCGAGACCTGGCAGCGTGGGGACTGCCTCATCGACCTGTACGGCGCCTACTGCGACCGCGTCGAGGTGGTGCGGGACGTGGACGAGCTGAGCCGGATGGTGGAGGACCTCTTCTACACCCTCTACGACCACCATGACACCCGGACCTGGAGGCAGGCCCGCCACCGCCCGAAGACGGAGGAGCCCTACGACTACCGGACCTATTACACCCGGAAAGGGGGCGCGGCGCCGGCCTTCGACCCCGATGTCCGCAGGCAGTGGTAGAAAGGGGACACCACGGTGAAGCCGCTCCACGAAATCGAGGCGCACCAGATCGAACTGGAGACGAAGATCCAGGAACTGCGCCGCTCGCAGCAGGAGCTGGAGGCGTCGCGCAACAAGTACGCCCTGCTGTACGACTTCGCCCCGGTAGGGTACTTCACCCTCAACCGGGAGGGGGTGATCCAGTCGGTCAACCTCTTCGGGGGGAAACTGCTGGGGGTGGAGCGGAGCAGCCTGAGCGGCCGGCGCTTCGAGCAGTTCGTGGCCGACGAGGATCGTCCCGTCATCGGCCGCTTCCTCCGGACGGTCTTTGCCGGTTCCGGAAAGGAGACCTGCCGGCTGAAGCTCTCGACGGGGGGACAGCGCCCCTTCTTCGTCCGGATCGAGGCCATGGCCACCGAATCGGGGGAAGAGTGCCTCGCCGTCCTCGTCGACATCACCGAGAAAAAGATGGCCGAGCAGGCCCTGGCCGAGAGCGAGTACAACCTGGCCAAGGCCCAGTCCATGACCCACGTCGGCTCCTGGAGCTTCGACCCGGCCACCGGCGCGGTGAAGGCATCGGACGAGCTGCTGCGGATCATGCGCCTGAGCCGCGAGGAGACCACCCAGGAAGCCTTTGCCGGCGTGGTCCATCCGGAAGACTACGGGATGGTCATGGAGCAGCTCCGCCTGGGGGCGGAAGGCGGGAAAAGCTATGAAATCGAGCACCGCCTCCAGTTCGGCGACGGCTCCACCCGGTGGGTCCACTCCATCGTCGAGCCGTCCGTCGACAATACGGGGAGGGTCGTCAGGCTCTACGGCACCACCCAGGACATCACCGAACGGAAGCGGGCCGAAGTCGAGCTGACCAACAAGAGCAACGAGCTGCAGGCGATTTTCGATTCCATCAGCGACGGCATCGTGGTGTACGATCACGACGGTCTGGTCCAGCACCACAACCTCATCGCCCCGCAGCTCTTCCCGACGGAGATCCGCCAGGGAAGCCCGTGCCGGGAACTGTTCCATCCCGAAGCGGCCGCAGTGCCCGGCGAGTGCCCCGTGGAGCGGGCGATCCGGGGCGAGCGGGTGGAGACCTCCCAGGTCTCCGTGCGGGAGCGGCGCGCCACCCGCTACGTCGACATCACCGCCACCCCCATCAAGGATGCCCTGGGCGAGAGGAACCGGGCGCTGGTCTTCTTCCGGGACGTCTCGAAAAAGCGGCTCCAGGAGATGCACCTGATCCAGTCCGAGAAGATGTCGAGCATCGGCGTCCTCGCCACCGGCATCGCCCACTAGATCAACAACCCCCTCACCTCCGTGGCGGGCTACGCCGAAGCGCTCCTGCGGCGCTTCCGCGACGAGCCGGCCCTCACGCGGGATGCCCGCCTGGGGGTCTTCCCCCAGTACCTTGAGGTGATCGTCCGGGAGTCGTACCGCTGCAAGGCGATCATCGACCACCTCCTGAGCTTCGGCAGGAAATCCGACGGCATCGCCATCCCGGTGGACATGAACGCGATCCTGCGGGAAATCCTCGAACTGCTGCGGCACCAGCGTGGCTTCCGGCAGATCGAGGTCGTCACCCGCCTGAAGGACGACCTCCCCCGGGTCCTGGGCGACCCCTCCGGCCTGCGCCAGGTCTGCATGAACCTGCTGGTGAACGCCCACCAGGCCATCGAGGGGAGCGGCCGGGTGGAAGTGACGACTGACGCCGCGGACGACGCCACGGTCTCCATCGCCATCCGGGACACCGGCGCCGGCATCCCCGCCGACATAATCGACCGGATCTGGGACCCCTTCTTCACCACCAAGGAAGTCGGCAAAGGGATCGGCCTCGGCCTCGCCCTCACCTTCGACATCGTCAAGCGGCACGGGGGTGAAATCCGGGTGGAGAGCCGGGTCGGCGAAGGATCGCTCTTCACGGTCATCCTGCCGGTCTGCGGCCGATGATCGTGAAATACGCAGGCAGGCAAGGCTTGCGCCCCCTCGTATTTTTGCACCTCACTCCACGCCCCATATCCTCATTGCAGTAGAAACAATTTCAGTATATTATTTCTTCAGAAATACCAAAACGAGGAAATGATATGCCTTGGAAAGCTAGCACCCCCCAGAGTGTCACCAAAGAAGCGGTCCTATCCAAATCGGTAGTCAACGCCGCGGAGCTCCTTGGCCTCTCGCAGGCAAAGGTGGCGGCGATCCTCGGCCTGAGCAGGGCGACGGTTTCCCGGCTCCATGCCGGCACCTACCAGCTTTCCCGGGAGAAGAAGGAATGGGAGCTTGCGGTGCTGCTGGTCAGGCTGTTCCGTTCCCTGGACGCCATCGTCGGGGGAATCGCCGAGGATGGCCGGCAATGGATGACCAGCGACAATCACGCCCTGGCCGACAGAAAACCCGTCGATCTCATCTCTTCCGCGGAGGGACTCGTCCGTGTCGTTTACTACCTGGACGCCAGACGCGGTATCGTCTGAGGCCCGGCGCCGGCCAGAAACGATCTGGCGCATCGTCGAGGCGCAGCATACAGCTTCGACCATGAAGCTCGTGGATACGCTGGCGGAGCAGGACCTTCTGGAAAATATCATCGAGGAGAGCAAGCCGCCGGTTCCCGCCGACGCTAGCGGTTTGGACTACCTGCTTGCGAGCCCGTTCCGCTACACCCCCTTCCCTCCCGGTTCCAGGTTCCGGTCGGCCACCGACCCCGGCGTCTATTACGGCGCGGCTTCCGTGCGGACCGCCGCGGCCGAGGTGGGGTACTGGCGATGGCGATTCCTGCGGGAGACTGCCGGCCTCGACCGCCTGGGGCCAGCCCCCCATACGGCTTTCAGCGTGCCGATCGATGCCCGTACCGTCGACCTGCGGGTTCCCCCCTTCGACCGGGACGCGGCGGTCTGGGCGCACAGATCGGACTACCGCGGGACCCAGGCCTTTGCCCGGGTGGCGCGGGAGGCGGATGTCGGGGTCATCGTGTACCGTTCGGTGAGGGACCCGGAGCCGTCGTGGTGCGCTGCCGTCCTGACGCCGCGGGCCTTCGCCTCGAACCGGCCGGACGGTGCAACGCAGACCTGGCACCTGGTGGTTACCCGCGAAGAAGCCATCTGGCGCCGCGCTTACGAGGGGACGTTTTCCTTCCCGACAGCCGGGTGGGAATAGGGGGCGACTTACCGCGACGGCCCGGGCGCACGCCCGGGACTACCTATCAAATCTGAAGCCGATCAGTACGAACCTTCGGCCACCTTATCCCTGCCCATTGACATCACTTCCTGGCGCCGTACTATAGTTTTAAACCTCACAGATTGGCCGTTGCCGCGGCGAAATCCCGGTAGCCTGCACCGGCTACGGCCCATTACCCTTCACCCGCAGGGTTCGAACATGTACTTCATTCAACTGTTCCTGCTTTTGCCGATGCTCCTCTTCATTTATCAGGTGTACCGGTATGCCATAACGCAAACGGGGATCAAGAAAGAGAAAGCCTGCTTCGCTCTGGGGATAACGTATTTCTCCGTGGGGGTCACCTGCCTCGTGTTTCGCACCCCTCAGCTTGCCTTGCTCGGCCTGCTCCTCTTAATGCTCGGCCTGCTCCTGATTGCCCATGGGTTGCAGCGCAAGGACAAGAAGATCTTTATTGATCGGTTCGATGAGGATTTAAAAAAGGACGACTAAACACTATGTCGCCGGCGCACCTGGAAGGTTGCCGTTTACGGGTAACCGGCCAGGCATTCCGGCTTTCGCATAGATGACAACCCCTACCCGCCGTATGTGGTCCATCAGGTCAGGGTCATCCAGGGAATCAAACAGGGAGAGATCTATCTTGTAGGGCAACAGGAGATCGTCGAGCATCCCCTCGATTTTCAGCAGCAGCGTAAGGGTAAGGTCTTTCCCCTTTATGGTCAGGTCGATGTCCGACCCAGGCCGGTAGTTCCCCTTGGCCCGTGAACCGTAGAGGATTACCTCCTCGACTTCAGGCACAGCGGCAAAGACGCCGGTGATCTTGTCGATGGTGCTCCGCTTGAGCCCGAATGGCTCGTCCCGGTCAGGCGCCATCGACCAGGGCCTCCATCCGCCGTTCAAAGGAAACAAGCAGGGGATGATACAGGGTGATCACCTTTTCCGCAATTTCGGCGGCGATCTCCAGGTTGTAGGTATGGGAAGTCTGGTTACGGCTCCCGATCATTTCCATCCACCCTTCGCCGTCGGTCACGAGGTTGCGGGAGAACGCCTCCCGTGTCGCGTCGCGGGAGCCCGTGATCGAGGTGGCCCCCTGGTATTCGAAAAAATCCTTCATCACGTTCCAGGCAAGCTCATGGGTGAATTCGAACGCCTGGATGAGCCCCTGCTGTTCGAGTTCCGAGAGGGGGCGCTCACGGCTCAGCTCGACCGCTTTGGTCAGTTGCTGCAACGCCTTCTTGTAGTGGCCGAGGCGTTGCTGCCATCGAATGTCCAGAGAGTTCATAGATTCTCCCAGGGGTGGCTATGCTAAGGGTTGTGAGCAAAAGATAACGGAGAGTTCTTCCTCGTCTTATAACATCCCCGTTCCACCTGAAGCAAGAGCCCGGCAAAATATCTCCGCACAACCTTCAATGCATGGGAAACCTCAGCTCCGTCGGGCGGTCGATGAGAAGCACCTCCTGGGGCGCCGGGGGACACTCTTATCTACGGGGACATTCTTATCTATTTTTCCAAAACTCCACCCAAGAGTGCCAAGAGCTCGCCTCTGTTCCTGACTACGCTCTCCCCACGCCTTACCGCCAGAGTTACGCCGGTTGGCCCCAGGCGGAGCAGGCGTCCGGCTTCAGTTCCCTTGTACCCCAACTCGCAGACTGCAAGATAGCAAACTACGGCGCGTGCCTCGGCAACGGCTCGCGCCTTGCTCGGGCGCAGTAAAGCCTGTTGCTCGATATCCAAGTGTTCGCAGACCCGCCTTACCAGCTCATCCAGGGGGATCTTGACTACTATTCCCTTCTCTTGAAGAGCCCTCTGCCGTACCCCTTCGACAAAATCTCCGCTTCCCAAAATGCGCTCATCGAAGCTTTCAATTTCGCTGCCCTTGACGCCGCCCCCCTGACTACGCAGCAAGCCACCCCCGATCAACTCCTCGCGTCGCCCCTCCGACGCTCCGTCCGTGACAAAATTTCGATAGGATTTTCGCGCCGCGCGGGGAGTCGTGCCGAATCGAAGAATAACTTCCGCCGTGTCTTGGGGATCGAACTTCCGATTTCCCATCAATACGGAATGACCGCTCCAGTGATACCGGTCAAGCTCATCCAGGGTTGATACAATGCCGGCTCGCAGGGGATTGAGATGAATATAGCGGACCAACTCCAGGAAATACGACTCCTCCTCACAGACAATCGATTTGTAGCGATTCTGAAAGACGTGCCCCGAGCGGGAGTACTTGCGGTTGTATACGACGGCATAACCGGTAAGGAGCCTTCGCATCAGCGTAGCGAGTGGCTGAACCGTTGGCATGAGAAGCAGGTGAAAATGGTTTGACATGAGCAACCAGGCGAAGCAGCGTGTGGAAGTCTCGCTGAGCAGCTTGGCAAGACGCTCCAGAAAGCGAATGCGGTCCTCGTCGTCGAGGAAGATGTCACGGCGTTCGATACCGCGAACAATCACGTGATGCAATAGGTGCGGGATGTCTAAACGAGGAGCGCGTGGCATGTGAGGTTATTAACTTATTGGCAGCAGGGTGTCAAATAGAAAAATAGATAAGAGCGTCCCCCGGTGGGTCCATGGTCTAGGCGAGTGTTGGCACTTAGACTCTCCTTTAGCAGCCACTAAGAACAATGATACTGGTCATAAATTCCTTCAGATACACAAAGGGCGGCCATTTTAGGGCCACCCTCACTGCTGTCCCATAGTTGATACATAAAAGAGAAGGCTCGGAGAGCTACTTGTGGTATATTCAGTTCGCCAAAACACGAATAAACACAAGGAGATCCGAGCCGTGGCCCATTGTAACACAGTGC
>JAJZUC010000111.1 GCA_021847245.1 Deltaproteobacteria bacterium
GCACCCGGACCTCGCGCCGCAGGGTCCGCAGGTGCTGGTGGGCATAGACCACCTCGACACCGAACAGGACGATGAGCCAGCTCGTGTAGAGCCAGACCATGAAGACCGGCAGCACCGCCAGGGTGCCGTAGATGGCGTTGTACTTCGCCACCCCCACCTGGAAATGAATGTATCCCCACTGGACCACTTGCCAGAGGGTCCCGGCGATCACCCCTCCAACGAGTGCCGAACGGAAGCGGACCTTGGTGTTGGGGATGAACATGTAGAGAAAGATCAACGCAAGCCAGATGCTCAGATAGCGGACAATGTGGAAAAGCGGGACGAGGAGCTCGCCGAGATAGCTCGAATGGATCAGCCACTGGACGAACCACTGGCTCTGGAGGGTGGTGGTGATGCTCAGGGCGGCGAAGAGAAGGAGCGGGCCGCTGATCAGGACGCTCAGATAATCGCTGAACTTGCGGTAGAGGGAGCGGGTCTCCCGGACCCCCCAGATGGCGTTGAACGCCTCCTCGATATTGCCGAGGAGCGTCACGACGGTGACCAGGAGCGCCACGAGGCCGACGGCGCCGAGGGAACCGACCTTGGTGTTGTTGATGTAGGTGACAATCCGGTCGACGATCTCGTGGGAGCCGGCCGCCACCTGGCTCAGGATGAACGGTTCGAGGGTGTTCTGCACCCCGAGCCCTTTAAGCACCGCAAACGCCAGAGCGAAAAGCGGAACGATGGAAAGGAGGGTGGAGAACGTGAGGGCCGAGGCCCGGAGCAGGCACTGGTCGTCGAAAAAGCCCCGGCAGACGATCACGGCGATCTGGAGGTACTTGAAGAGGCGCCTCTTGAGCGGGCCAAAGGTCTCCGGCTCCATCTCCCCGAGGGTATGGGTCAGGAAGTGGCCTATCCTCTCAAGGTTGCCGCCGTTGTTCGCCATCGCCTCACCATGCCCCGTCCGGCGTCCGCGCATGAAAAAGCCCACACGGCGGTGGGCTTTCGTGCGGCGCGGGATCCCCCTACATCTCCCGGTATTTCTCCTTTTCCCGCTCCATGGCTTCCTTGCCCGCCTCGATGGCGGAGGTGATGATCGCCTTCTTCTCGGAAAAGACGTCCTTCGTCTCTTCGAAGGTGTCCTTGATCTTGGATTGGGCCTCCTTGGTTAACCCCTTGATCTTGTCGATCGCCTCTTCGGTCAGGTCCACGATGTTCTCGCGCATCTCCCGGCCGGTCTTGGGCGCCAGCAGCAGCCCGAGCCCCGCCCCGACCGCGGCACCGGCCAGAAACGACAGAAATACCGTTCCCGCGCTTATCCCCTTTTCATCGTCAGCCATGGCATTACCTCCTTTTTTTGATGAATCGCTCAATGAGAAGCTTCCCCGCCGCCCGGGCGCCAGTGGCCCAGACCGACGAGGTGGCGGCCGCGTGGGCAACGGTGCCGATCACCGCGTTGATCGTCCGGATGTTGCGTCCCGTATCCCCCACCGCCTCCATGAAGGTCTGGACCTCCTCGCGTTTCGCGGCGATCCCTTCGGTCACGGTCCGCAGCTCGGTCAGGGTTTTCTCCAGTTCCTGCAGCACCGGCTTCAGTTCGCCGCCGGCCCGGTTCACGAAGCTCCGGAGGTCGGTGGCGGCCCTGCGAATCTCTATCAACGTCGGGATCATGAACGCCACCAGCACCACCAGCGCCAGCGCCAATACCACAACGGCAACAGCAGTAACAGTCATGCAGTCGAATCCTCCCGGGCGCGGAATTATTGAAAGTATAAATCAGGAGCACGATATTGCAAGGCGACTATACCCCATCCCTTCGCGCATTTGCAAACGAAATGCTCAGTATTGACGCGGTTCTCCGCCTCACCCCGGCGGGAAATTTTCGATTGACAAACCCCCGGCGGTTCCGTATCCTCTCATGAAAACCGAATAGAAACGCTTTCTTATCAAGAGTGGTGGAGGGAAAGGCCCTGCGAAACCACAGCAACCGGTCTTTTCCGGTTCGCGTTCGAGCTTAGACCAAGGCGCCGAGGAGGCGGCCCCGGAGGCGTACAGAGAGTACGCTGAGGAGCCAACGACGATGGCAACGCAGGTATCAGCCCGAAGGCGAAGCGGAAGGCGCCAGGTGCTAAATCCTGCCGGATAGGCAAAGATGAGAAGATGCTCGACGATAGTCCGACGTCACAAAGCCCCTTCTCGCCACCGCGGGAAGGGGCTGTTTCGTTCATGGAGAAAGTGGAACGCAAATGTCCGTCGGCATCGTTGAAGAACAATCCGTAACCTTCGACACGGAGCTCCGCCTGGAGAGCGGCCGGATCCTCGGCCCCCTCACCCTCGCCTACGAGACCTACGGCACCCTCAACGCCGACCGCTCCAACGCCATCCTGGTGGCCCACGCCTGGACCGGGAACGCCCACCTGGCGGGAAAATACCGGGAAGAGGACACCAAGTTGGGATGGTGGGACGCCATAGTCGGTCCGGGGCGCCTCTTGAACACCGACCGCTACTTCGTCATCTGCTCCAACGTCATCGGCTCCTGCTACGGCTCCACCGGTCCCGCCTCCGTCAACCCCCGCAC
>JAJZUC010000073.1 GCA_021847245.1 Deltaproteobacteria bacterium
AGGAGAGCTTGCTGTTGATGGCGAAGTAGTCGCCGGGGATGAGGATCGTGGCCGCCACGAGCGCCATCACCGCCACGAACCCCTCCATCAGCATGGCGCCGAAGCCGATCAGCGGGATCTCCCGCTCGGAGGTGATCATCTTGGGGGTCGTCCCCGAGGAGATGAGGGAGTGGAACCCCGAGATGGCGCCGCAGGCGATGGTGATGAACATGAAGGGAAAGAGCTTCCCGGGGATGACCGGCCCGCCGCCGTCGACGAAGCGGGTCACCGCCGGCATCTGGATGGTCGGCGCCATGAAGATCACCCCCACCGCCAGCAGGAGCACGGTGCCGATCTTCATGTAGGTGGAGAGGTAGTCCCGGGGGCAGAGAAGCATCCAGACCGGGAGGATCGAGGCGACGAGGCCGTAGGTGGCCATGGCGATCACCAGCCCGTTCTTGGAAAGGTTGAAGAACGGCTCGAGGGGGGAGCCGGGGATGGCGTGGCCGGCGCCGACCGCCGCCAGCAGCAGCACGAAGCCGATGGCGCTCACCTCCCCCACCCTCCCGGGGCGGAGCCGGTAGAGGTAGAGCCCCATGAAGAGGGCGATCGGGATGGTGAGGAAGATGGTGAAGGTCCCCCAGGGGCTCCTGGCCAGAGAGTTCACCACGGCGAGCCCGAGCCCCGCCAGGGCCACGATCAGGATGAAGAGGATGGCGAGCGAGGCGGCGAGTCCCCCCACCGGGCCGATCTCATCCCTGGCGATTCTCGCCAGCGACCGGCCGTTGCGCCGGACCGAGGCGGCCAGGATCACCGTGTCGTGGACCGCGCCGACCACCACCGCCCCGACCAGGAGCCAGAGGAAGCCGGGGAGGTAGCCGAACTGGGCGGCGAGCATCGGGCCGATCAGCGGCCCCGCCCCGGCGATGGCCGCGAAGTGGTGGCCGAAGAGGACCCAGCGGTTGGTCGGGTGGAAGTCCATCCCGTCGGCCAGGCGCCGGGCCGGGGTCTTCAGGGCGGGATCGAGGGCGAGGACCTTCGAGGTCAGGAAGGCGCCGTAGTAGCGGTAGGCGACCAGGTAGAAGCAGGCGGCGGCCGTAACGAGCCAGAGGGCGTTCACCTTCTCCCCGGGGTTCACGATCCCGGCCACCACCGCCAGGGCAACCGCCGCAACCGCCGAAATCACCAGCCAGACGAGCTTTCCGAGCATCTGTCCGCCTCCTTTCATGCCAGGCGTCTCTGTGAGACACACCTAACAGTGCCGGAAGCCACGGTAAAAATCAAGCGGCTCTGGATGAATTATCCCAGTCTGATCAGAAGCGCCCCGGCCAGTATCACCAGCGCCGCGCCGAGCCGGATCCGGCCGCATGACTCGCCGAGAAAAAGGATGCCGATCAGCACCCCCATGAGAATGCTCACCTGGCGCACCGGGACGGCGTAGCTCATGGGGGAGAGGTTGAGGCCATAGCGGAAGGTGAGAAACGACGCCATCATCACCGGCCCGCTGGCGAGGATGAGCCGCCAGTGCTCCCGCAGCTCGGCTCCGATGTGGCGGCGGTAGCAGGGGCGCAGCAGATTGACCGACATGAGCCCCAGCATGATCAGGACGAGGAAGTAGGTGAAGTAGAGGGGAGAGTAATGCCGCACCCCGGTCTTCTCCGCCACCGAGCCGATGGAGTAGATGAACCCCGCCGCCAGGGCGTTGCGCACCGACGGGGAACCGAGGCTGCGGAAGGGGCGGACGAACTCGCCGAGCGACACCCGCTCCATCTGCACCGAGTAGGCACCCAGTATGACCAGCAGAATGCCGGCGACCCCCGGTGCCGTCAACCGCTCCCCCAGGATGCTCATCCCCCAGACCGGGACGTAGACCATGGAGGTCTGGGAGAGGGGGTAGACCACCGACAGGTCCCCTCCCCGGTAGGCGCGGCCGTTGAGCAGATGATAGAGGACGAAGCAGAGCGCCCCCGCCGTCACCAGCAGAAGAGTCGCCGGGTCGGGCCAGCGGAACCGCTCCGGCACCAGCGGGAGGGTGACTGTGAAGAGCCCGCCGGAGGCGACGAACATCCACCAGATGAAGACCGTCTTGTGGCGGCTCCGCTTCACCAGCAGGTTCCAGAGGGCGTGCATGACGGCGGAGATGACGATGAGGGTAAAGGCGAGGGTGCTCACGGAGACAGTATAGCGGAGCTATCTTTTTTTAGCGATACTAAAATTGCAGATGCCGCACGGCCAGGACCGCCATCGCCTACTCGCCTCCTAAGGTAACACAGGCGTCGTAGCGGATCATCTCCTCAGGGGTGATGGAGGGGTCGTCGTGGGAGATGCCGATGAGGCGGGTCTCCCCGGTCATGAGGCGCCGCGAGTAGGCGAACTTCATCAGCGCCTCCCACGCCCCGGCGGCGGCCTCACCGTACGGCCCGACGCGCCGCACAAAAAGGACCCTGGTTTCCGGTAGCTGCCGGATTTCCGCCTCCATCACCTTCACCTTTTCGCCGGGATTTCTCTCTCCTTCCAGGAAAATGTGTCTTTCCATGGCCCTCTCCTTTCGGTAGTCGGTCGGGCTCACGCCGAACTGCTCGCGAAACGCCCGCGTAAAGGCAGCCGGTGTTTCGTAGCCGGCCAGCAGGGCGACCCCTCAAGCCGAAGGCTCGCCCGTAGCTATCCTCAATCACAACAAGCCCAGCGCCTACCTGATACCCGCCGATGCCTTTGAAGTGCTCATGGAAAAGCTGGAGGATTACGAGCTGGCACGTGTCGTCAAGGAGCGGGAGAACGAGCCGACCGTCAAGGTTTCTCTCCATGAGCTATAGCGTTCAAAGTGCCAGCATTACGACCGGCAAACACAACCTATCCCTTCCCAAGCCCGTCTATCCACTCCGCAGTCTTCATCACTTTACTGAAGAGCATCCCCTGGGTGACCAGAATCGCCCGGTGCAGTTCCTCGGCGGTGACGGAGCCGGCATTGTTGACAAGAGAAAGGGTGCCGGTGGCGTCGGAGAGAAACTCTACGCCGAACCCCAGGTGAAATGCCTGACGGGCCGTGGTGTCGCAGCACATCTGAGTCATGTAGCCGCTGATGACCACCATATCGATATCCCTTTCCCTGAGCCACGCTTCGAGGTTCGTTTCAGTGAAGCTCCCCGGGAGGGTCTTCTCCACCAGCAGGTCTCCGTGGCGTTTCGCCACCTCCGGATGAAGCTCCCACTCCCTGCTTCCTTTCTGGAAGACGGGGCGATCCGGCGCCGCCACGGTATGCTGAACGACCACGATCGGAAGCCCGTGTGCCGACGCGGCGTCCATGGCCCTTCCGATGTTGTCCAAGCTCCCCGCCGGATGAGTCACCGGAAGCTTGCCCGTGAAGTATTCGTTTTGCACGTCGATGACCAGTAAAGCCTTTTTCATGGCTCCCCTTCCTTTCAGGCATTGAACATTTCCTGGACGAATGTTTCTTTCTGTTCCTTCATCGGCAAACAATCGCTCGTTGAGTTGCGCATCATTATATTGAGAACCTGCCCGTTCCTGACCATATGTTCTCCCGGCCGCATCATCATTGTTTCTGCAGGTAACGGCTCTTCAGGTTGAAGGGGATCATCCACTCGGCCAGCGACCGCTTCGGCAGGACCTTCTTCAACTCGGCCACAACCGCATCGGCATCCTGGGAACCGACCGTCAGCTCACGGGCTTTGGCGTCGAACAGGAGGAGATACTCCTTCATCTCGCGCAGGTCCTTTTTCGTGGAGAGGGGGCCGTGGCCGGGGATGATCCGCTCAACGTCCATTGCCATAAGCGCATCGAGGGTCCTGGTCCAACCGGCGATATCGCCGTCGGCCAGATAGGGGTGGAAGTCGGTAAAGAGGATGTCACCCGCGAAGAGAAGCTTCTTCGCCGGAAGATAGACAATCACGCTCCCCTCGGTGTGGGAGGGTGCCACGCGGATCAGTTCCACCGTCTCGCCGCCCAGGTCGATCGTCACCCGGTCGGTGAAGGTGAGCGCAGGATAGACGATCTCGGTCCCGGCCATATCCTCGGGCTTCAGCCCGTAGTTGCCGATGTTCTTAAGGGTCGCCTCGCCGACCCGCTCCAGAAGCGCGCGGTCCGCGGCATGGGAGATGATGACGGCGCCCTCCCTGGCGAAGACGCCGTTGCCGAAGGCATGGTCCAGGTGCGTGTGGGTGTTGACCACGTACCTGATCGGCTTGTCCGACACCTTGCGAATGTCGGCGAGAAACCGTTTCGCCTCCTTGGCCGAGATGAGGGTATCGACCACGAGGATGCCGTCCCTCCCCACCACGATGCCGGCGTTGGCGGCAAAGCTGTTGGCGGGGGTGGCATCCTTAACCCCGACGTAGGAGTAGACGCTGTCGGCGACCTTGGTGAGGTCGGCCAGTGCCGGGGTTGCCAGGAGCAGGAGGGACAGGTGGAGGAGCAGAGCGATCTTCTTCATGATGGATCCTTTCTATTTAATTGTTATTCAGTAGTTCTGGATCTTGCCGCACATCATGTCCGGCTTGACGTTTATCACGGCATCCTCGGGGCCTGGTCGGATATCGAAAAACACAACACATTAAAACCGACAAAGAATAGATGAAACGGCTCGCGCCTGTCAATCGCCTTTGTTTGACAATCGACCGTGGTGTGTTATCCATGAATGAGATGAATCCAATCCGGTTACGCATGGAGGTACGAAGATGAAGGCGCGCAAGATGATTCTGTTGTGCTGCGTGCTGGCGCTTTTTGCCGGTCGGAGCGTAGAGGCGTCGGCCGAAGAGAAAAGCCAGGAAAGTCTGAGCCAGAAACAGGAGGAAATGCCGGTGCTCACCGGAGAGGTCTGGCAAAAAATGACTTCCGACGAGAAGGTGGCCTTCATCTGGGGGGTCGGACACATCGTGACGATCGAACATCAAAGCGCTGAGCGCTACCCCGCGCTAAAGAGGGCGAGTGTCGTCGCGAAGATGGCCGAGGGACTTACCGGGGTGCCCATGAATACAATTGTCGACGAGATTGACAAGTACTATCAGGAGAATCCGGATGACCTGGCCGCTCCGGTGATAGAAGTCATTTGGGACGAAATGGTAAAGCCGAAAATCAAGTCAGGCGTTGCCGACCTTCCTTTGGGACAGTAGATCGACGCAGATTTCACGCTACCAGCGCCCTGTTCGCCAGACAGAGCCCTGGATAAGGGAGAATCCACATGAGCTCGTCAAGATGTCTGCTCCTGGTTGTGCTGACGGTTTTCACGTTTGGCTGCGCGGGGATGACGCAGCAGCAACAACGAACGTTGAGTGGCGGTGCCATAGGGGCTGCGGGGGGAGCCGCCCTTTCGGCGATAGCCGGCGGGAATGCGGCGGTCGGCGCAACACTGGGTGGGGCTGCCGGTGCGCTGACCGGCTTTCTTCTGGGGGAACAGGAGAAGCAGAAGACCTACCACCACAAAAAGAGAAGGGTCAGGTAAGCAACAGAAGGAGTTTCCAGCCCCGGCGGCTCAGGGGCCCAGTCGCTAGCTCCTGAAGAACCGGACTACCTCCCGCACCGCGGCAACCAGCAGATGGTCCAGGGTGAACACCGTCTCGTCGGGAGAGTCGCCCCACCCGCCGGGCGCCCCCGACGGGAGAGTGACGGCACGGCGCTCCTGCTCCGCCGCCAGCTTCTTCTGCTCCTCCCGCCTCTCCTGGTCGAGGAGCTTCCCCCCCGCCTTCATCCATTCGAAGAGATGCCGCAGTTCGCCGCCGTCGAGCCATACCCCGTGATCCTTGCAGCGATCGACGACGACGCCGCTTTTCGCCCCGTAGTTGACGCGGTTCATGATCCGGGAACAGACCGGGCACTTGACGTAGGAGACGCCGTAGGTATCGGGCCGCATCGCCACGTTGATGCTCTCCAGCCGTTCCCGGTTGATGGTGAAGACGTTGGAAACCGTCGCATCGAGAAGCGCTTCCAGCTCGCCCGGATCGAAGAAGAGCCCCAGGCACTGGTCGCACCGCTCGATCAGGAATTTGCCGTCGATCTTCAGGTCGATGGTCCTCAGCGCGATGCCGCACCGCGGGCAGATCCGCTCCGAATCTGTCTCGTGGGTCGTGAAGTAGTGGACCCCCTTCAGGTCGGTATCGTTGCGGCTGCCGCAGTAGTCGCACCGGATCGAGTTTGGCGGCAGAGGCGCCGAACAGTTGCAGCAGTTAGCCATGCTCCCCCCCGGGGTGGCCGTCGTCGCGGTTCTTGGGAATAGGTGGCGGCGCCGCCTTGAGCGCCGCCTCGAACTCGGCGAACAGCACCGCCTGCTGCCAGGCGGCCATCCCTTCCCGCCACATGAGGGTCTCCCTCGTGATGGCCCCCTTCCGGATGTAGCCGATGATCGCGTTGCGGTCGAAGGGTCCCGCCTGCTTCCCGTTTTTACCGACGTAGTACCTGTTTCCAGTTTCTTCCGCCGGAAGAGGCGGAGGTTGCGAAGCACCCGGAACCGTCCCCTGCTGGCCGGCCAGCGCCTTCCCCATCTGGTTCGCCATGGCAAAGCCGATCCCCATGCCGACCCCCGCCGAGGCATCGCCCCCCGGATTTGCGGCGGCGGCCTCCAGGGCGTTTGCGGTCTGGAATTTCATGTAGTTGTCCAGGTTGCCGATGACCTCCATGCTCCCCCGCTTGTCCAGCGCCGCCTCCACCTCCTCCGGGAGCGCGATGTTCTCCACGAGGAGCTTCGTGATCTCCAGCCCGTATTCCCGGAATTCGGGGACGATCTTCCCGGTAAGACGGGCGGAGAGCTCGTCATAGTTGGCGGCCAGGTCGGGGACCGCAATCCCGCTCTCCGCCAGCATATCCGAGAACCTGGTGACGATCAGGTTCCGCAGCTGCTCGGAGACGTCGTTGATGGTAAAGTGTCCCCCTGTTCCGACGATCTCCCGGATGAATCGGGCCGGGTCGCAGACCCGCGCCACGTAGGTTCCGTACGACCTGAGCCTGACGGGCCCCAGTTCCGGATCCCGGATGATGACGGGGTTCTTCGTCCCCCACTTGAGATTGGTGAAATTGCGGGTGTTCACAAAATAGACCTCGGCCTTGAACGGACTGTGAAACCCGTATTTCCACCCCATCAGGGTGGTCAGGAGCGGGAGGTTCCGGGTGGTGAGCCGGTGCTGCCCCGGGGCGAACACATCGGCGATCTCCCCCCGGTCCACGAACACGGCAGCCTGCGCCTGCCGCACGATCAGCTGCGCCCCGTACTTGATCTCGTTGTCGTACCGCGGGAACCGCCAGACCAGCGTATCGGCCGAATCGTCGGTCCATTCGATGATGTCCAGGAGCTCCGCCTTCGCCTTCTCCCACAAGCCCATGATGCCTCCTCCCCAGCCGAGATGTCTTCCTGCGAACCGTGCGCCCCGGAGGGCGATGGTCCGTCTCCTTTCTTCATCGGCAGACATACCCGCCGCCTTGAGTTTTTCCGGACGTTTTTCGACGGGTTGCGCCCGGCCACGGTCGCGCTCCCCAGTTGCGTTATCCGGGCAGCGGTCGATGGATAACAGTTCGATCCCCGTGACGGACAATGCCGTCAGGATCGGGGTTAGTCGTTTTCCCGGCTTCTGCGCGTCGAAAAATTGACCTCCAGAAAGCCGAATCGTCCAGGCATTCCATCGTGCTGTCTCGTTATCCCTGGCATTCCGCAGGATTACGGCAGTGGGCACGTTCCAGGTGCAGATATTGCTCAGACAGTCACGACATGCGAGCGATGGTGCGAAAAATCTGCCTGGCCGCCCTTTTCGGCATCCTGCGATTCCCGACGGCGGGGCATTGCCTCCCCGATCCCGGGAGTGCCTCCCTTCCCCATGTGGACCGGGTGCTGGTCTACAAGTCGAAGCGGCTGATGGAGCTGTGCAACGGCTCCACGGTCTTACGGTCGTACCGGGTGGCGCTCGGGAGAAATCCGGTGGGGCGCAAGGTGCGGGCCGGCGACTGCCGGACCCCCGAAGGGAGCTACCGGCTCGACCGCCGCTCCGCCGCCAGCCGTTTCTACCGGTCGATCCACATCTCCTATCCCAACGCCGCCGATCGTGCCGCCGCACAGAAGCTCGGGGTCTCCCCCGGCGGCGACATCATGATCCACGGCCTTCCGAAAGGGTTCGAAGACGTGGGGGAGTTTCACGCCATCACCGACTGGACGAAAGGGTGCATCGCCGTCACCAATGCGGAGATCAGCGAGATCTGGCGTCTGGTGCCGGACGGCACGCCGATCGAGATCAGACCGTAACCCAAGCAGGACAGAGTCGGACCAGGCTCCCTCACCCCCGGAATGACGTCAATGCGGACCGGACATAACGTACCAGCATGGGTACTACGAACATCGCGGCAAGGACGACCAGCATCGTGGTGTTCGGGTCCCGGAAGTACGAGTTCAGGCGGAGCGTCGTGAGCGCGATGACCGCGAAATAGAGCATGTCTCCGGCGATGGCAAAGGCCCAGCCGGCGAGGAATCCGTGCCCCGCCGCGAGCGCCGAGGCCCGCCCCGTCATCGGATCCACGCCGAAGGCGATCATGACGAGCGCCAGGGGGCCGGCGCCGGTGCCGCTGAAATGTGCCGCGCTCCGGGCAGTCGCACTCTTCATCGCCGCGCCGAGACGGGCCAGGAACGGGATGTGCCGTCCCAGCGCCTCGACAAGCCGGAGGATCGGCTCGAAGGCAAAGGCCAGGACCACATCCGAAACCAGGTAGAGCCCCGCGGTAATGGGCCAGGCCAGGCCGTTGGCGCGGGCGAGGAGGACCCCCGCGGGGATGCCGCCCCCGACGGGGAGGAGGAAGAGCTTGAACACGGGAAGCATGCCGGATGTCGACTGAGCCAGGCCGTGAAGTTGTCTGGAGAGTGGGAAAAGCATGATGATTCCTGTGTGGTGATGATGGATTGTGAATCTGTGATGGTTCTATCGCCGACCAACTCGTCATTGACCGGTTCACGCGCGTGAACCGGTGATCTATCCAATCGGAACATTTGGCCGGCGGGCGACGATCTGCACCACGGCCCCCCGGCCGGTGTGGAACCGCCCCTCCACCACGTTCCGCTCGGTCTCGCGGGCCTCCAGAAACTCCAGGCCGGCCAGCTCCTCCCGCAGCTCGGCCAGGGTCATCATGAGCTCGGCGGAGGGGGGGCCGCCGGTGCCCATCTTCAGCTGCGCCGGGGTGTATGCCTCCAGGACGAAGAGCCCGCCGGGACGGAGCCCCTGTACCACTTGCCGGTGGACCGCCCGCCGAAGCGTCGGGGGGAGATGGCAGAAGATCGAGACGATGGCGTCCCACCCCCCCGGCTCGATCACGAAGTTGGCGAGATCGGCGGTCACCGTCTCGATCCGCACCCCGTTTTCCGCGGCGAGGCGCTCCGCCTTGGCAAGCCCCACGGCGGAGGAATCCACCGCCACCACCCGGTGTCCCCGCTTCGCCAGGAAGACCGCGTTTCTCCCCTCCCCTTCGGCGAGGCAGAGGACCTTCCCCGGCGGGATCAGGCCGCTCACCCGGACGAGGAAATCGTTCGGCTCCGTGCCGTAGACAAAATCCGCGGCGGCGTAACGTTCATCCCACATGCTCACGTGTTCCTCCCTTTCGTCCTCCCCATCAAAGCCCCCGCAACCGGGCGGCCAGGTATGGCGAGACCGCGATCACGAGGAGTACCGCCACCCAGAGATTCCCCGTGAAGAGGTTGTACGCCTCCAGGAGCTTCGCCCACGAATGCCCCATGACAACCCTCCCGAAGAAGAACTCGAAAAAGACCGTCAGCACCAGCCACGCCCCGCCGATGAGCCAGTAACTGGAGGGCCGGAGGGGACCGAGAGACGGGATCAGGAGCGCGGTGACGGCGAAGATCAGCCCCGCGAGGGTGACGCCGCTCAGGGGGAGCGCCGCTTTCTCCCCCAAAAGCGGGTTCATGATCTTCTCGCGCACCGTGCCGTTCAGGATCCCGAGCGGGATGAAGAGAAGCCAGATGCCGCAGGCCTTCAGTATCTGCATGGTCATGCCGGGTGCCTCATGCTTTCGATGGGTCGGTAAGGTGGCCCTGCCGGACCAGCTGCCGGATCTCCTCGTGCCGGAAACAGTGCACCGTGTGGTCGTTCACCATCCCGACCGCCTGCATGAAGGCATAGCAGATGGTGGAGCCAACGAAGTTGAACCCCCGCCGCTTCAGCTCCCGGCTCATGGCGTCGGACTGCTCCGTGCGGGCCGGCACCTCGGCCAGGGAACGCCACGCGTTCTGCCGGGGCGTGTGGTCGACGAAGCGCCAGAGGTACGCGCCGAGCGATCCGAACTCCTCCCGGATCTTCAGCACCCCCCGGGCGTTCCTGATGGCCGCTTCGATCTTCAGGCGGTTGCGCACGATGCCGGGGTCGGCCAGGAGCCGCTGGACATCCGCCTCGGTCCAGGCGGCAACGACCTCCGGGTCGAAGTTGGCGAACGCCCGCCGGTACGCCTCGCGCTTGCGGAGGATCGTCAGCCACGACAGCCCCGCCTGGGCCCCTTCCAGCACCAGCATCTCGAAGAGGTGCCGGTCGTCGTGGGCCGGCACCCCCCACTCCTCGTCGTGGTAGGAGATGTAAAGCGGGTCCGAGCCGCTCCATTCGCATCGGTGTTTCATTTCATTCTCCGGCATAAAGGGGGTAGCAGAGCCTACCTGCCGTTATTCAGATAATACTCCAGGGTCTCCTGGGAGAAGCCCGATATCCTGTTGGATCCGATGATGATCAGCGGCACGCCGCGCCCCCCGAGCTCCTTGTGCCGCTGCCGGGCGGCACTGTCCTTTTCGATGTCGTAGGCCACGTAGGGGATCCCCTTGCTCTTCAGGTAGTTCTCGGCCCGCCTGCAGTAGCCGCACCAGTCGGTTACGTACATCTCCACCGTGCCGGTGAAGCGTTCCTTTTTGGGGTTTGCGGGTTGTGATGCTGCGGCAGGGCCTTTCGCCTTGCGCGTTGCCGGCGCCGGCTGCGGAGGCGGGTCGAAGTCACCGTCGTTGTAAACCTTCACCTTCCTGCGCTTTTTGGATGCGGGAGGAGGGGTGTCCTTGAAGGTCACCGCGCCGTTTTCGTCCACCCACTGGTACATCTCGGCCCCGGCGAGGGAAAAGGAGAGGAGCAGGGTGATGATGGGAAGCAGGGTCTTTATTGGCATTGGTCCTCCTGCATAGCATAGGGGGGTGTTTGCTGAACGCGTAACCGGTCTGCTTTTGGGCTGGTCCAGGAGCTGGTTATCTCCTGTTATGCAAGACATTGGTCGAAGAACTGCCGCGGTTTCAGCACCTGCACTCCTTGGTATCCGGAAATTTGCAGCAGATGCTTGTCTCCGCTGACGATAAACCGAGTATTACTGGTGACGGCACAGGCAATAAATTTGTCATCGTCGGGATCGACGCAGGCAGGCTCCGGCAGCGGTGGCACGGTGACAATCTCGGCATGGACCATGATAAATTCCAATATCGGCTTCAGGTCGATCATCGGGAATTGTTCGGCCAATGCCGCTCCCGCCCGCTGGTACTCTTCAAGTATTTCCACTGAAAGCACCAGCTTCAGTTTCCCGTCCCTCCAAGCCTTCAGAATTTGGTGAGGGGGGCCGGTGAAAAAGATGCCTGAGACGAAAACGTTGGTGTCTAGGATCACCCTCATTTCCGGCCCCGTGCCTTGGCAATAGCAGCAGTGATATCAGACGGTTTCAGTCCGGCTTCTTTGCCCTTTTGCCGAGCTTCGGCAATTAATGCATCGAATTCTTCCATCGAAGGCGGAGAAATGGCTTTTAGAATCACTACATCGTTCTCACCAACCACTACAAACTGGGATCCCGCCTTTAATTTAAGCCGCTTTCGAATATCCTCCGGGATTACCACTTGGCCCTTGGAGGACATTTTCGTTGTCGCTATATTCGCCATGATATTTTCTCCCGAATAAAATTTTTTCTTACTGGTAAGATTATAGGAAAAGGAGTGATCGAAGGCAAGGGAATCGATTACCGGGACACAGTCACCTTTGACAACGGGGGCAGTAGACCGTGCTCCGGTTACCGAGCCGGATCTCTTCCAGCGCCCCGTCGCAGCGGGTGCAGGCACCCTCGCCCCGCCCGTAGACCTCGAAGTCCAGCGGATGATAGGCAACCGTCCCCTCCGCCACCCGGCAGGTGCTCCCCTGGTCGATCGAGCTCTGCAGCACCTCCCGGACGGCACGGACCAGCCGCCCGCATTCGGCACGGCTGAGGGAGGAGGCGGCCCGGTCGGGACGGATGCCGGCGCGAAACAGGGCCTCGTTGGCGTAGATGTTGCCGACCCCGGCCACAACCGCCGCGTTCATGAGGAGCTGTTTCACGGCGACCCGGCGTCCCCGGCTCACCCCGAAGAGATAGGCGGCGTCAAAGGCCGCAGTCAGCGGTTCCGGGCCGATGCCGGCCAGAAGCGGATGGGTTGCCGGGGGATCCGCGGTCCAGGCCACGGTGCCGAACTTGCGCGGGTCGTGGAAACGGAGCACGGCGCCATCTTCAAAGACGATGTCGAGATGATCGTGTTTGCCGGGGGGCGCCGTCCCGGGGAGCAGCCGGAGAAAGCCGGTCATCCCCAGATGGACGATGAGCCACCCCGTTTCACAGTGGAAGAGCAGATACTTCCCCCGCCGCTCGACGGAGCGGACCGTCCGCCCCGGCAGGGAAACATGCAGCTCTTGCGGGACCGGAAGCCGGAGCTTCGGCGCCCGGACCACCACCCGCTCGATCCTCTTCCCCACCAGCTCCCGCTCCAGCCTGCGGCGGGTCAGTTCCACCTCGGGAAGTTCCGGCATTTTTTCTCTCCAGATTCAACTTGCCGGCATTATACTTCGCTTCCTGTAAAATTCCAGGAATCCGCTTGGTGAAAGAATTGCCACGCCACGGCACAGTTCAGTTGGAAAATGGACTTGATTTCCTGTGATGAGGCATTCGACCTGTGCGGAAATAGCCACTTCGAGGAATGGCTCATCATCAATGTCAGGCAGTGATCGGAGGAGAGGGGAGGCCGCAACAGTACGTCCGCAATGCTCAATTTGGTCAAGGAGGGCAGAAACCTTGTCTTTCTCAAATTTGAACTTTGGCCGATTGAGAACTTCTTCGTACTCGGTCAGGATGCGGGCATCAAAGGAAAGGGTGAGCTCACCGGACGAAACCATGCGGACAATCTCTCCGCAGGGACCAAATGGTGACAAAAGGCCGGCGACAAGGACATTGGTATCAAGAACAATGTTCATCGTGCAGTAGCGCGCTTTTTGCGAACAGCCTTAATCTCTTCGTCAATCTCATCCATCGTAATCTTGTCGGTTCCTTTATCTACGGACCGACGCTGCAGACTTGCAACCGCTTCGACCGCACGCGCCTGACGGAACGCAGCCAGGGACTCTTCGAGATTCGATTCACTTATTGCCGCAAGAATGGCAATTGGTCTTCCATTACTTGTAATAACCATCTCCCGTTCCTCCGGAAGCTCTTTCCAGACCTCGGCGGACTTGCCCCGCAAATCGCGTACGCTTAAAAATTTCACTGTTTTATCCTCCATTTCCGTGTCCTAAATTATGTACATAAATGTCACCCGGGTCAATATGCTTTTGCGTATTCCGCAGCAGGAATGCCGGTTACCCGGCCCCATCCCACGTCTCGGACGTGCAGTTTTCCCGCATCCGGTTCCTCGGTCATACTCGCTTCCCGCAAGTGCGCACCTTCAGGCGGTTGCTCTTCGCCCTCTCCCTCAGGGCGAGGAGATATCACCCCCCTCTCTCCTCACGCCGCAAGGAGAGCCCTTTTACGATGAGTGCAAAAAGTTCTTCGATGGCATCAGGATGGATCGGTAGTGATGTCGTAGGTTGGAATATTGCGCTATCTGGGGAATTCCAGGGAATTCCGGGGACACCTTATTTAATTGGAATTCCGGGGACACCTTATTTAATTCCGCTTCCCCTTTGGCCCCGGCTTCCCGCGTTTCAGGGGGCGATCAAGAGTCGATTCCAGCTGTTCAACAAATCCTTCATTGCCAAGAGGCCTGCCGGTCC
>JAJZUC010000008.1 GCA_021847245.1 Deltaproteobacteria bacterium
CCCGATAGCTTCATACCCGGCCGTTACCAGCCACGCATGTATCGGTAGGTTACTGTTGATGGGACAACAGGTTTTCTCTTGTTGCCAAGGAAAACAATCATTTATGCGACTTCAAGTCGCACCTCCAGGGTATAGGCGAGCTGAGCCTCCTGGATCGGCGAAGAGGTGAGATACCAGTATCGGCAGGGACGGACTTCCCCGTAAGTCATGCGGTGTATGTCGGCGGTGTTTACGCGCCGGATTCTCCCTTCCCCCTGTTCGGCCAACCTGGTGTTGTCGGAGTAGTCGTACCAGCAGAGGTTGTTGAACTGGCTGAGGTTGAGTCCGGTCGCTACCCGGTGATATGAGGCGATGACGACTTGGGCGGTGGTCTTTTCGAACCACGCCGTCAGTCTTTCGGGAGCTACCGAGTCGGGAAGAACGTCGATAGACACACCGGGAACGCTGTCGGCGATGATCCGCCTGAGCGGCCCGCGCATGTCGATCTTCTGCGTGTTCCCGGTGTAGACCAGGAGCCGTTCTCCCCATGTCTCGACCAGACGGACGATGTTGACCAGCTCGCTTTCCTTATCGAGCAGTTCATCGACCGGCCGTCGCAACAATGTGCCGAGGAGTTCGCCACGCAGGCGGATTTCGTCGTCCGCGTGCCTGAAGGTGTCGGACACCCGCAGGAAGGCGGCCGTTCTTACGCTTGCGACCGGTATTCTGTCCTCGATCGGCAGTTCCGCATTGTCTATGATCTTGTCGATGGTCCTCATGCACTCTTCCACTTCCGCATGAGGGGCGCATTTGATGACTTCCCGTTCGACGGGGGGTAGGTCGTCGAAATCCTCCGAGTCCACGTTCACGAAGTTCGGCAGGGTGTAGACCAGGGCAGCCGGCGAGATCCCCGCCGTGTCGTAGGTCTGCACCTTTTCCGAATCACGGTGGCGGTTTCTCTCGTCGCTTTTCCTGACCTCCTTATAGGCGCCGAACCGCGCCTGGAAGTCGGTGGCGGACTTCATATCCCATCCCGCCTCCCGCATCTGCACCGGATTTACCCCCCAGAGCAGGTTGTAGAGGCTCTTCGCCATGCCGTTCGTGACGGTCGCGGTGAGACAGAGAACCCGTCTGGCGGAGGCCGCCAGGCGGATGAACGCCGTCCCCTGATTGCTCATCAGGTTTGCCGCGTTGTGTGCCTCGTCGAATATGGCGAGGTCGAAGGGTATCCGCTTGAGGAAGCGGATGTAGGGAAGCTGTTTGTTGTGTGATTTCACCTCCGTTGACGCGCCGTTCCTCTCGATGTCGGCGATCCACTGCCGGTAGCGAAGGCGCGGCCGTTTGTTCTCCGGCACGTATGTGTAGAGGACGTCGCCGCAGACGGGGCAGTGTTCCTTGCTCCCCCTGCT
This sequence comes from Deltaproteobacteria bacterium, assembly GCA_021847245.1. Taxonomy (GTDB): domain Bacteria; phylum Desulfobacterota; class Desulfuromonadia; order Geobacterales; family Geobacteraceae; genus Geobacter. Next base: position 1,389 of record JAJZUC010000008.1, read on the forward strand.
GATCCTCTTCACCTCGGCCGAGCAACTGAGGCAGGCGTCGGTATATTTGATCCCTTCTTTCGTTTTCACCCGGGCGAGCTTCGTGACGGGCACGAAGTCCGGGTGCATGCGGAGACGGGTGTAGGCGATGAGATAGAGACCCTTCGGCCTGGAGCGGGCGAGTTCCCGCAACCGTTGCCAGGAGTCGATCACGTGGACGGCGAAGCCCTCGTTTTCGTACTCCTTCACCATCTGGGGGACGAGCTGCGGTTCCGTCACCATGATCGATCTCTTGGCGCCGGCGAGATACTTTACCGCCTTCGACATCCAGGTTTTCCCCGTTCCGGTGTTGGCCCGGATGCCGATCCCCTTCCTCCCTGAAGCAAACGCCTTCATGACCGCCTTTACAGCCTCCCGCTGGGGGGCCTTCAGGCCGATCTCCTTCAGTTCGGACGCGAGATATTCCTCGTCCCGGCCGATCTCGTGAAGGGGTTTGTAGATGGTGGTGAGCTTCTTGAGGAGGATGGTGGACAGCTGGGAATTGAGCTCCACGTAGTCTAAGCCGAGTTCCCGGGCGGCTTTCACCTCGCCCGTCCTGTCCATGAGGAAGGTCTCTACGGTCGGTTTGTGGATGACAGTCGTCGTCTTGGTGCCGTTGTCGTCGTAATCCTCGAACGTCTCCGGCTTTTCGACGAGCATGTACTTGGCCAGGTAGTGGACGCCGTTTATGGCGACGCTCTCGATCTGGCTGTTCATGGCGGCAAGCTGGACGGCATGGGCCGTTCTGAGGGTGGATACGGGCTGAATGCTGGTGTCGTAGCTGGCCGGATACTCCTTGTCCAGCATCACCGTTATCGCCTTGTCCAGCCTCTCTTCGCACTCCAGGTAGAACCCTGAAAGGTCCCGGCACTGGAGCATGGGCCTGGTCTTGATCCCGCCTGCCTCGACCTCGATGAGGATCGGATTTTCGGCCTGGGTCAGGATCAGGTCCTCCCCGGTGTTGTCCAGGTTGTCGTAGTTGTGATAGTAGGGTGACCGGTAAGAGGTCGTTTCGTTGCTGACATTCTTCCGCAGGAATATGACCAGCTGCCTGAAAGCCCCGTATTCCTCCGATCTGTACGCATACCGGTAGGTGAAGCTTCCCCGCAGGAGTTCGATCATCTTCCCCTTGAGCTCGTATTCCGGGATGATCAGGACCATGACCCCCCGCTTGGAAACCATGGGGGCGGCCTTTTCGACCCAGGAGACGAGCTCTCCGCCGTTCCTGTTGTAAGGCGGATTCAGGAGGAGAATGTCGAACGACCCGGTGTTGGTGGTGTCGAAGAACGACGTGTTGAGTTTCTGATCGGTGCCGCGGATTTTCCTGAAGCGCTCCGCGTCCAGTTCCACCGCGAAAGAGGCGACGGCCGTGTTCTTGGCGCTCGATCCGGTGGCGGCCTGTTTGGCATGGCGGACCATGCTCGACAGGAAAGCCCCTTCACCGGCGCACGGGTCGAAGATGGTGACCATCTTCTCGTGGACGCTCGTCCGGTCCCAGCCGAAACTTATGCTGACGACCTTTCTGACCAGCTCCACGTCGCGCGGGAAGGTGGGATAGAACCCCTTCGCCAGCTCGTTTCCCTTTGTGCGGGAGTGGTTGTTGATTTTTTCAGTGAATTCCATGTCCGCTCCTCGTGAAAGGGGAGGCGGCATGGCTATCCCTTTGCGGGGAGGTGACCATGCCACCTACCCCTTCCGGGATAGATTGTGCTACTGCCGAGTTTGTTCCTGTTTCACCTCGACCGAGATGCATGATGCAGGCTCGGGGAAGGCGAACCCGCCGTATCTGATTCGGTTCCTCACTTCATCGGGAACGTTCTCGATATGGCGGTAGCATTTCTTCGTGCCGATGAGCGGTGTCAGTTCCTCTGCCATGTCGAACAGAGGGAGATACCAGTCCCGATGCACGAACTGCTGCTGATCCAGGATGCGGGAGTAGATGCCGAAGCATTCCTCCCGGCTGTTGCCGACGATGAGGCGGCGCTGCCGGCCGGGAAGGATGTACAGTCCCGAGTAGCCGTTATCGATCTTGCCGATAAGGCTCACGGTACCTCCCACAGCCACGCGGTCTCTTTTCCTGCCGGGGATTTCCAACACGGGCGCCTCCCGGTCGTGGAGGATCTGGGCGAAGGCCCTGACCTCCTGGGAGGGGCCGTAGGCGGACAGCAGAACGACGAGTTTGTCGTCTTCCAGGATCAGGTTGCTGCAGAAAATGGTGGCCGAAGCACGCTGGCCAATGAGTGAAATGGTGGGTTGCATGGTTTCCTCCCGTTCATGGGTCCGGATCGCGGTCAGGCCGCCATCTTGATGACCCACGCCTTGTAGGAGGAACTCCACTTGAAGCCTTTCGTCTTCAGGAACTCCTTGGAGGCGGAGTCTTGATACGACGGAGTGGCGTAGACCTCTTTGTTGGTTTCGTCCAGTTTGAAGGGGATGCGGCGTGCTGCCAGGATGGCCGTGATGTCGGTAACCGTGCCCGGTGTCCCGTCGCTCTTCTTCGTTTTCGCTTCCAGGGCCTTGAGTGCGGCGGTCATCCGTTCGGCGGGAATATCCTCGAGTCTGTTCACTCCCAGATAGGCGAGGAACTTGTCCCGGTCGGCTCCCACTTCACTGATTTTCGCCTCCAGTTCCATCACCTGATCCTGCGTGATAGACTTCGGCCCCGAAGGTTGCTGTTCCTGGGTAGTACCGGCATGATTCTGCGCCGACTCTCCCGATTCCAGCCAGGCGCGGATGGAGCTTCCGTGTTCCTCCGTCAACTTCCCGTGGAAACCGTCGAAAATCTCTGTCCGGTCCTTGCTGGTGGTGGCGATGTGCCGTTCCTGGTCAACATCGAAGACCAGTGTAAATTCAAAGTCCATACCTTCTCTTTGAATGGGCGCCATACCGACCTTTTTCGGGACTTTCTTGCCTCTCTCGTCATCGACAAGGACGTACTCGGTCTTGCTGCGCATCGTGGCGATAACATGCATCTGCGACTGCAGCATGGCATCGACGAGGGAGTTGTGCTTGGGGGTCGCTTCACGCCACCCGGCAAACTTGTTCCCTTTCGCCGATTCGGTCCTCGAGTCAACGAACTCCAGGATACCGCCGGTCCCTGCCCATGCATGGGAGAGAGAGTCGATGATGATGAGGTCGTAACCCAGCTTTTCCGCCTCCCTGATGCCGCTTATGTACTTCTCGACGGTGAAGGGGGGCTTGATGACGGCGACGTGGTAGTCGCCCAGGTGGGCGTAGAGTGAAGCGCTTTCGTTCTCCGTATCGAGTACCGCGATTTTTCCGGTGGGGCCGACGATCCCGAATGCCAGCTTGAGGGCCGACATGGTTTTGCCGGAGCCCGCCGGGCCGCAGATGCCGATACGTGCTTTCGCTCTCTTTCTGACTGCTTTCTGGAACATGATCTCGATCTCCTTTCTGTGGATTGTACCCGGACAGAGGAGACGGACCACCCCGCAGGGGTCTGTGTCTCCCCTGTCGGGCTTGTGTTTGGTTTCGGTCGTTACGGATGGTCAGGGCTCAGAAGGGAATTTCGTCTCCTCCGGAAGGCGGCTGGTAGAAGCTGTCCGGTTCCGGGTCGCCTTCGCGTCCGGTTTCTTTCCTCGACAGCATCTGCATCTTCTCACCGACGATCTCCGTGGTGTAACGGTCCTTGCCTTCCTTGTCCTGCCATTTCCTGGTCTGGAGACGGCCCTCGATGTACACCGTCTTGCCCTTTGACAGGTATTCGCCGGCAATTTCAGCCAGACGCCCCCACAGGGTTAGATTGTGCCACTCGGTCCGCTCCTCGGATTCTCCTGCCTTGTTCTTGAAACGTTCCGACGTCGCCAGAGAGAAACTTGCGACCGCCGTTCCGGATGCCGTGTACCTGACTTCCGGATCCTTGCCCAGATTCCCTATCAAGAGAACCTTGTTCAAACTTGCCATGACTGCCTCCTTGCTGGTTTCCCGAACGAGAAGACGGTCACCGATCCCGCGCGGGGAGAGGTTTGGTCTCCCTGTCGGGACAGGTTGAATTCCCGCCGCTTCCAAGGCTTGTCGCGGGTTTTGGGTACAAAAAAACCCGTTCCGGCACGATGTCCGAAACAGGTCTTTGCGGGGTTATTATATGAAAAAAGGCACTGTCCGGTTCTGGACGCACCTCTATCGTCGCTGTTTAAAGTCGCCTTTGCCCAAGGTCGACTACCTGGTGCTCGTCGAGCACGCTGATCTCACCAGGAAAGGGGCGAAAAGCGCGCCTTGTCTTTCCCTGCGTTGCATCCCTGCCGGGGCGTTCAGATCAGGGGCTATCCCTGAAATTTGTTCCGGGGTGCGTAACCCAAGCGGAATCTCTTCGTGGAAGAGTGTAAAAATACGAAAATCTTCTGCCACCTTCGTGATGAGGGGTCAAGCCGGCTTCCTACGCGAAGGGGTTCTTCACCGTATCAGGCTGTTCCACCTCGGCCTTGTCGGGCAATTCCTCGCCCGTCATGGCCGCGACCACCGAATCGACTATCTCCTTCAGCTTGGCCGCCTTCTCCAGACCTTCCTTGTCCCGGGTGATGTCGAGGCTACCGTACAGCGACACCCGGTCCAGGCGGTTCTCGATGGTAAGGCCGTTGATCTGGAGGCACTCCGATTCGTTCTTAAACGGTGCGATGCTGAGATCCTTTTTCCTGCTCACCTGTAAGTCCTCCCGTGCCTCTTTCCGCCTCCCCTGCGCTCCTTCGGTTTGGGAAGCGGCATGATCTCCCTCTTGACGGCCGGCGACATGGAGGGGAAGAAATCGATCCCAGCCATCTGCTCGAGTTCGGCCACCGATATGTAGCGCAGATCCGCCTCGGCAGTATTGTTGACCAGGTAGACCCCGGCAGCGTTGCGCTTCGGGCTGTACACGATCTTGTAGATGTGGGTCGGCACCAGGACCCGGCGCTTGAGAGCCTTGACGTCGTTGCCGACGAACAGGGGTCCGGTGATGACGTACAGGTTTCCTTCCCGCCTCGCCAGGGTCCTGACCGCGCTCTCTATCCCGCTCCAGATTCCCCTGTTGTTGGTGCCGTCCTGGGGGACGATGTTGGCGAGGCTGAAGCTCTCATGCTGCGCCTGATCGGTGGACATGTCGGCGTTGGGAGACATGTGCCCCCTGTCAAAGCCGCTGCGCGCGTAGTCTGATAGTTCCGCCCGGTCCGACTCCGGCAGCCGCTCTTCGGCGTGGAACGTGTCCTTGCGGACCATCCCCCTGGCGGCATCAAGCCTGGACCTGGTGAGATGCTCGGCGGACCAGAGCGGGGTGCGCGTCAGGCCGGAATGGATCACGCCGAACTCATCGTAGCAGAGTTCCTGGGTCTTTGCCTGCATCTTGGCGTTGATGATGTCCGGCGCCTCGCCTCCGGCGTAATGCTCCCCGCAGGAGGATTTCATCGCGAAGGACGGAGCGGTGAAAAGCGCCAGGATGAGGGCGGTCACGAGCGTGATCGAAAACCTGCTCTTCATGGGTTCTCCTGTCGATTCTAATGGGTATCCGGATTTCATGATGTATGGTCGCTCAGAGCGGTACCTGTCACATGATCTGCCTGCAATCTGCGCATAAAATCTTCGGGGGCAATACCATTCCTGCGCAGGTGTAGAATCAAAGAGACTTCTCCTCGGCTGTATCCCTCGGCATGATAGATCGTGTGATCATTCGGGCAGTAGTATAGAGAGTCAAGCCAGTCTGTAACAGCTAATCGATCTTGCCCAGGTATCTGTTCAGGGTTCTCTCTCAACATCGTGCTTAACAAGTTGATCACCTTTGGAACAGCTCCTTCACGCATGCGATCCCCTGCTGCTAATCTTCATGAATGCTTCCATTACAAGCGGCCTGATCAAAGCATTCCGTTCCTGTAGAGAGAGCAATTTATCCACCTTCGACACAATATCCAGACCCTGAAGGAATGTATTTTTTGCTTCCCGAAAGACCGGATCAGTTTGATACCAATGAGCTACATAACGCTCGAAGAGTTGTGTCGCTGCGAGATCTTCATCATCCGTAAGCCCCTCATTGTCGTTCTTTGATTGAAGACGACGAAACTCTTGATCGTCTTCCTCAGTCCAGGTCACTTTGCTAGCGGGATTATTCGCTGGCATCGTCCACCTCGTATTTTGCTTTGAGAGACGCCACAAACTGCTGCCACGCATACCCGATTATCCAACCGGCCGTCATCCACAGGAACAGATGGATGACCCATGTAACACGGACAGGATGGAGTGGTTCCGGTTGGACTCTGCTGACGACATCGAAGGTAACCCCGATTGATGTCACCATGATAGCGATTATAAAAAGAATGACTCGTTTCAAGAATCTCCGTCAGGCCCTGTTTCAATCATGAAATACGGATACCCAATAAAATGAAACGGCGCACATCATACCATCTTACGGGGGACAAGTGAAGATCTCCCCGACCTTTCAGGCCGACGCCGGCAGCTCAATGCCCTCTTGTACCGAGATGGCCGAGCCGGTCACGCCGGCACCCTTTTTCTCCGCACCGGCCTTCTTTCCCGGTTGCGCCTCGTCGGCATCCTGGTCGTTTTTGGCCAGCGGGTCGTCAAACCCGCGGGGCGGAATGTATCTGTCTCCAAGCAGCCTACTTATTTGCGCATTGAGGAGATTGATGTCTCCCTTGATTTTGTCGGACTTCTCAATGATCTCCGCCACTACGGCGAAACTGAGTTTCCTGCTCCTTCCTGCCTGCAATCTCAGCTTGTGGAGCATGATGTCGTGGGAGTTGAGAAGACCGATGAAATCGAACTGGTCGTAGGTCCGCCGGCTGATGAACGCCAGGTCGCTACGTTCCGACTTCTTGTGCCGCTCTTCGCGCCATTCCTCAGGGGTAGGGCGGGGTTTCCTCTGTTCCTTTTCGCCGCTTTCGTGTTTCTCTTGCCCTTTGGTAGACTTGCTCATGATTTTCTCTCCTTGAGTGTGGTTAGGATTTCCCCAGTGCCCGCCGGGCTACACCCGTCCCGAAGCGCCCCGAGAGTTCCGCGAATACCGTATCGTCGAATCGTTTCATGTTGAGGACGAGCATTTCCACCGAGTTCACCTCGGTTGCCGCGTTGGCGTAGCTTTGGTGGGCTTCCTGCAGTAGATGCAGGGTTTTCTCCTCGAGGGTCTGGAGATGCTGGAGCCCTTCACCCAGCAGGGCGATCTGGCATGTCTCGGGGGAGGCTCCCGCCTTGCTCGTCTGTTGGCTCGACATGATGTTCTTGGCGCTTTCGCTGAGCTGCACCGCCCGGTTGAAGAGGTCGAGGAGCATGTAATAACCGAAGGCCCTGGCGGTGACCTCCGAGAGCTTGCCGATGACCTCTCCCTCGGTGTTGGTGGCCGTCGCGTTCTTCAGGATCAGGCCGACCGAGAGGGGGGTGCTCTTCAGGAACGTCTCTTCGTCGGCGGAAAGAGGCTGCCTTGCCTTGAGCTTGCCGGCGATGGCCTGCATCTGGCCGTTCACGTAGGTCAACAGGTTCTTGTTGGCGTCTGTGATGTCAGCGCACGCCCCGCCACTGGCCCTCCGTTGAGCAGTGCCGTCGATGAAGGAGCTGAAGCTCTCATTCTTGTCGCAGGGGGGGATGTACTGGGCACGGTAGGTAGTCCCCGAAGTGGCCGGACTCTGGACCACGACGTCGCCGATGAAGCCCCTGATGAGCTGCACGTAATCGCTGCTCATCCCCCTCTTCGCAGCCAGGTTCTCCAGGACCGACCCGTCACCGAAAACGGTCCTCACCTCGTCGGGACAGCCCGCCGTGGCGCTGGCTGCCGAAGTCTGGATGGTGCCGGGAGCCATGGGCTTTGTTCCGCTGGCGGACTTGAGCTCGCTATCGAACAGCTTGCTCACGTCATGGGCCAGGTCTTTCGCCCCGCTGGAAACCAGGAAATCGGTCTGGGCCGACTTCATCTCCGCCTTCAGGCTGTCGGACATGATGGAGGAGAATGGGCTCGAAGCCGTCGCCACCAGGGCCTTGGCCGCCTTGCAGTCGTTGAGTTGGAGCGAGTTCAGCCGGTCGGTGATCGCCTCCAGCGTCTTGATGGTGTCCGCCACCTGGGGAGCCAGGGTCTTCAGGGCAATGTCGAAGGCAGCCGCAGGCGCCGCGGAAAGGATGTTCTGCAGCTTCTGGACGAGATAATCGACGTTCATGAAGGAGAATCCCCCCAGGAAGGCATCGATGCCGCCGCACCCCGACTTGAGCTGCGGGAGCGACGCGGTGACCAGGTAATCGTTGGAATTGGCCCAGCGGGCAGAGAATCCGCCGCCTGTGTAGTAGCCACGTTTCGCCCCCTCGTAGTAGCTGGGGGAAGTGCTGCTCTTCTGCTTTATCCAGTCGTCCACCCAGCCCGATCCTGGCGCGGGGCCGGGGAAGGCGGCGAGAGACACGGCCACTGCCGCCGCGATCAGCTTGGTTCCCTTGCGACGCATCATGGGTTCAGCCCCTTTCATCCGGTTGTTGAAATGTACATCATGTGACCAGTGCTCCGTGCCGAGTTGTCAAACCGGCCGGGTTTCCCCTCTTGTAAGGTTGGGTGATCTGGAAATTCAGGTTACCCATTGAAAAGGCCTCGACGCCTCGCAGATATTTGGCGATGTCGATCTCTACACCTTTTTCCAATCGCCGTTTATGGGCACTCACCCAGTGAAGGATGGGTCGCCTTCGTCCCGATGCGGTCATGGGCAAGCTTCGGGCGTAAAAGAGGCTCTGAATCATAGGTTCTTCGATCCCGAAGTGCACCTTTGCATGACCTCTGCTATCCGACAGTTGGAACGGCTCTTCTGTTGTCACCATCCATAAATATTTCGTGTCAGCCAGCAAAGAGAGGGCACCAGGGCCATAGTGCGAGCCGGCATATCGGTCGATTCTGAATGCGGCAATCTTGCCGTCCCTAAATTTCGCAGTGTCAATTGTCAGCCAGACGTCACCATGTGCATCGATGGCGAAGTAGGTGATTTCGATGATAGGGCAAAGCTTGCCGGCCTTCGGCATTTCAACCACATACACCTTGTATATGTAAGCGGGATCCTTGCATTGGCAGACGACCCCTTTCTTGAACCTTCTGACCCGTTTAACGGCGGCATACGAAAACTCCATTCCCTCACTTGGTTTCACATAAACGCAACCGGACTCCGGCAATTCATCGACATCGAGATCGAACGTGCCCCAGTAGTAATTTCTCTTCGATCCCGGAATATAGACACCCTCAGTCAGAGCTTGGAAATGCTCCATATCCTTTCTACCGCAGCCGCCGAATTGCATTGCCTCGACTTTTTCGCCGGGTTTCGGCACCCAGTCGAGTATTGCCAGCAAACCGGAATAAGCCTTGTCTACCAGTTCTTCGGAATCCAGTATCGACACGCTCTCGCCAATGTAAGGTTTCGCTTTCAAAGCGACCTCCTTTCAACGGGCTCCTGGCCCGCGCTGGTGTGGCAAATCGTTGTTTCTTCGTCCTTCTACTTTTCGTTGGGCGCGGGAGGACGCTTCTTCACGTCGAAACCTCCTCCCCGCTGGAAATCATAGAGGGAGAATTCCTCCGGTGTGATCTCCCCCTTGAGGAGCCTCACGGCCCGGTAGGTCCTGTCCTCGATCTCGTCGGCGGAGATCACCCCGGACGACACCGGGAAATAATCCTGGTTCCCCTTCTGGATCAGGACGAGAGTGGGGGTGATCTCCACATGGAATCTCGCGGCGAGTCCCGGGTTCTCCTGGGTGTTCACCCTCTTCACCACCCACCCGGTCGAGTTGGTGAACCACTCCAGGATCGGCGCCTGCTCTTCGCAGAAGCTGCAGTCCTGCCGGAAGAAATAGATGAGCGCGAAGTCGTCCCGGTTTTCGCGCAGCTTCCGGCTCTTTTCCTCCCTGATCCGGGATATGCGGCCCAGATTGCCGGGGGTCGTGATCGGATAGTCCTTCTTGGTGGACAGTTCCGGGTATTTCTGCCAGACGTACTGGGAGACGTTAGTGAAGGCGAGGGCCTTCTTCCTGGCGATCTCCTGGACCTCGTAGTAGTCCCTGACGTTCTCCTCCGACGGGTTCCGCACAGCCTCCTTCTTCAAGCCCTCGGCGAGCTTCTCGAAGTTGTCGGGATGCATGTCCCAAATCTGCTCGTAGGTATAGGCCCTGAGCCTTGTGGGCCCGGGGCCGGCGTCACGGTTCTTCTCCTTCTCCTCTGCCGCCTTGGGAGGTTCTTTCTCGTACCACCACCATCCCTTGCCCGCCTCCGAGTAGTAATCGGCGCTGGCGGTAGCGGCGAAGACGAGGAGCAGGCCGGCGACGATCAGGTTACGCATGTGGCGCCCTCCCTGATCTTCAGCTTGATGTCCGCGACCATCTGTCTCAGCGCCTGTGGTTTCTCGTTCTCCAGGGTCGAAGGGAGTGTGCCGAAGGCCTCGGCCCGGAACGGTATCAGCAGGACCGAATACCCTTTGCCTCCTTTGGTGACGACGGTTGTCTGTGTCATGTAGTGGCCGCGGCCCATCAGGTCGGTGGCGATGGCGTTCTTGACCCTGCTCAGTTCCCATACGACGGTGTGGAGCAGGTTCCGTTTCATCTCCTCGTTCGCGTCCGCCAGTTTCACCAGCGGGTCGTGTCCTCCGATCCGGTGAATCACCCGCCACAGCGCGTCCTGATTGGCGAAGACCAGGCCGTTTGGCATGGAGACGATATGCCAGCGGCTGCCGGTGGGCGTCTCCTCCAGTCGATTTACCATCTCTCCGAGAAGTGACAGCACGGTGTCCACGTCGAACCAGGAGGGAAGTTCCAGCGTCGTTGGCGTGAATTTCCCCTCCACCGGAGAGCCGAGCGGGTGGTCCGTCTTCGGCCTATCCGCATCGGCCGTCACCTGTTCGGCCGGCATCAAGGGAACCCCGACATTTCCGAACGTCGCCAGCTCTTCCGCCCGCGCGTCATGGTCGCACCGCTTCAACTGCACGGTGAGTTCGTCAGGGGGGGTGATCGCGTGGTGGTTGCCGATGGCGGCGTCCAGCTCCTGCCTGTTGGGAAGGGAGGCGTACTCTGGTATGCCGCCGAGAACTATCTTGGAAATGACCGGGTGATCCGCGGTGGAGTAATACTTTTTGTGGAAAGACGGAATCTTGCCAATGTCGTGACCGAGCGCGATGATCAGGCAGTCGGCCAGCATCGCCCCCTTGCCGGCGGTCGCGGCGAATTTACGGGCTACCGCCAGGCTGTGCCTGTAAAGGGGTATCGTGGCGAGCAGGGAATACGCCTCGGCCCCATACTGGGCATCCGTTTCCGTCACCTTTCCCCCACCGCCCGCGTGTCCCTTGCCGACGACGGAAGGACAGGTCCCTTCCGCGTCGAGCAGTTTGAGGATCTCAACGATCACCGTCCGGCGGGCCCCTTTCACGAGCCGCTGATTCTCGACCATCGTCCGGTAGAACCCGGCTATCTCCTCTATGGCGAAGGCAGGGGGCGGTGTGGTCGCCTCGTCCGTGGCGGAAGGAGGCTTGCGCCAGAGCTTTGCCACTTCCGTGAACTCGATGACGTCGCCCACCAGCGCGTTGTTCTCGTCCGAGGGGGTTTCGTCTTCTTCGGTCCAGATATGGCTTATCTCCTTGAGGGTGAGTGTCTCCATTTCGCCGTCCCCCTCTTCGCGGCGTTCCTTCTCCTCGGCGGTCCTTTCGGGTCGAAGGCCGATGAACAGCCTGATCGAGAACAGGATCAAGCCGACCCCGATCAATCCGGCGATTAAGGCCAGGGTTTTCATTTCGAGCTCTCCCTCTGCGCCGACGGCACGTTCAGCGGGGCGGCGGGAAAGTTGATCTTCACCGATGGGGCTTTCACCATGAGGGTGGTCCCCCTGTATCTCCCCGAATAGGTAAGCATGTAGAACTCCTGCGGCTGCAGGCCGAGAATGTCCTGGACCTTGAGGATGTCCTGTTCCACTTCGCGGGTCGTGACCTGGTTCGAGCCGAAAATCCCGGTGAGCACGTTTCTCACCCCGAAATGCCGCACCACGTACTCGGAGGTCTCGGCGTCAGAGCAGCGCATGAATATCTTGGTGTTGGTGTTGTCGAGGATCGACTTCCCGTACTCCTCCCCCACGGCGGCGTATATCTGGTTCACGGACTGGGCGAAGGCATGCACCATCACATCGGCCGCTCCCGCCTTGGCGAACAGTTCCTCCACGCCCTGGTAGATCAGGCTCTGCGCCTCGTCGATGTAGATCGACAACGGAGGGGAGACCTTCTGCCTGTTGGAGAGATAGACCCTGCCGACGAATGACTGGATCATGGAGAGGAGTACCTTGCCGAGAGTGGCGGCTGCCTCGCGGGTGATCAGGGAGCCGGTATGGACGACCAGGATGACCGGCTTTCCCTCCTCCAGCCGGTCGATGAAGCGGTTGCTGTCGGCCTGGCCGATGATTTTGCCGATATTGCCGGAGGAAAGCTCCATGAGGCAGGTGCGAAGCGACGAAGAGACCTTCGAGTAGTACTCCTGGGGCGAGTCGAGGATGTCCCTGAACATCCCAGCGATCAGGTCCGCCTCCGACATCTCCAGCCGCCGCAGATGGTTCATGGTGTATTCCAGGGAGCTACGGCGGATGCTGTTGCGGATCGTGTCCATGTTCAGGACGAGCTTGTGCCCTTCCTCTTTGGCGAGGATGATGTTGCCGGTGATGACGGCGGTGGTGATCTCCTTGGCGATGTTGCGGTAGAACGGCTCCCGCCCTCCCTGGATGCCCGAGATGATGTGGCCTACCAGCTCGTCGACCATGAAATAGAAGGCCATGGGATCGACCACCGCCGAATACTCGGGGAAAATCGGCGTCACCAGCATCAGGTCCTTCAGCCGGCCGGACTCCCGGGCCACCTCGAATATCTTGGTGAATATCTGCTGGTCCCCCTTGGGGTCGAAGTAGACCACGCTGTTCCCCTTGCGGATGTCCTGCTCGATCAGGTTCTCGCAGAGCCGGGTCTTCCCCACGCCGGTGGTTCCGAACACGAACATGTGCCGCCTCCGGAAGGAGTCCGGGATCGAGATGGGGACGATCCGTGTCGGCTGCTCCATCCGGACGCCGGTGCCGATGTCGGTGGACGGCTCGTCACCCCTCGCTTTTTTCAGCCACGAAAACATACAGGTGTTCTCCCAGTTCCTTTCCGACGGTGTTGATGGCGCTCTTGGGAAGACGGACCGGCGTCGCGAGCCTGCTGAACCCTCCGGCGACCCGCCTCTGGCAAACGATGCCGTCCACTCCCGTGACTTTCTTCAGGAGCAGTTCCGGCAGTTGCGGCGACGTTCGGCTCAGTTGGATGCGGACGCGCGCCGAGTGCCTGCCGGCCTGGACGGCGTGGACCCGCGTAACGTGAAAAGCCCGCGTGTCGCCGACCCGGTAAAGCCCACGTTCATGCCCGGGCTGGTAAAGTAGCGGGCATTCCCCGCTCAGGATCAGGCGCCGGAAGATTTCGTCAATCTCCAGCACGACACGCAACGTCCCACCGGCCTCGATCCTCCCGACGGTGCCGTATATGACCTGGCCCCGCAGTTCCTGAAGGATCTCCGCCTCGCGCAGGGCCTGCCTCCTTTGCAGTTCCAGTTCGACATTGTGGAGAATGTGGCGCCGGAGTTTCCTCGTTATGGCATGCAGCGGAACCTCGACCGGCTTTCCGATGCGCGGATAGGCGACGATCTCCAGTCCGTTCTCCGCCCTGACCGAGACGGTTGTGTCGAGGGCAGCGGACAGGGTTCTGGTTATGGCAAGCTCCACGGCATCGAGCACCTGGTCTTCCGGCAGCCCGTACTTCTGCAGAAGGTCAGCGGTCAGCACGGCCGAACACCGCCTGCCAGGGTGCATCTTGCGCTACGACCTCGGCCGAGGCCACCTGTCTGATCGGCCGGGTCCCGGCGTGTTCCGACAGAATCCGGAACACCCTTGCCGCGTAGCGGTCGCGTTTCGACGGGGTGCGGGAGTTGTAGCAGCCGACCGCCTGCCAGGTGTACCCGTAGTCAGAGACGCACTGGGCGAGAATCCATGCACCCGCCTTCACGTTCGTGCAGGGATCGCCTAGACCGCTCCAGGTCTTTCCGAGCCGTCCGGCCCAGGAGGAGTTGATCTGCATGAGCCCGAAGTCGTAAGTGCCGTTGCGGTTCCAGTTCACGGCTCCCGGATCGAAGTTGCTCTCCACTTTGGCGATGCTCCAGAGAAGTTGCGGCGAGACGCCGTAAAGCTCTCCCGCCTCCTGGAAGCAGAAGGCATGGGCGCTTACTGCGTTTACCGCAAGGCAGAGCATCACCAGGATGAATACCGCCAGTCGGATCATGTTCGTTTTCTCCTAACCCTATATCTAGCGGGGGGACAGCTCTCGTTGTCTTGACAAGACAAGGCGACCCTGATATATAGTGCTCAAATGGACACTATACGGAGGGGAAGACGGTGACCGACCTCACGGCACGGCAGCAGAAGGTACTGGACTTCATCGCCCGGTTCATCCAGACGAACGGCTACTCGCCGACTCTGCGGGACATTGCTGGCCACCTTAACGTCAGCAGCACGTTCGGCGTGAACCGCCACCTCGACGCCCTGGAGAAGAAGGGTTTCATCAGGAGGTCCGGAACGGCGCGGGGGATAGTGCTGGCCGCGCAGGGGGCGAAATCGGTCCCGCTGCCGATCGTCGGCACCGTCCGCGCGGGTCAGCTCCACCCCGCCATCGAGGACATCCAGGGGTACTTCGCCGTCGATCAGGGACAGGTAAAGGGTGAGGGGTGCTTTCTTCTGAGGGTGAAAGGGGACTCGATGATCGGGGCGGGGATTTTCGACGGGGACCTCGCCCTGGTCCGTCCGCAGCCCGTCGCGGAAAACAGGGACACGGTGGTCGTCATGGTCGAGGGAGAGGCCACGCTCAAGTGGTTCTACCGGGAGCGCGACCGCATTCGTCTCCAGCCGGCCAATCCCAATATGGAGCCGATCATGGTGGGCCCCGACAAGGACGTATCGATTGTCGGCAAGGTCATCGGCATCTACCGGCAGTTGGAGTAGGAATTGGAACGGATCAGGGAACAGATACGGATCGCCACCATCTTCACGCCGGGACGCCAGATCAAGCCGGTCTGGTTCGACTGGCACAACAGGAAGCACTCGATCCTCCGGACAACCTACTTCTGGAGGGAGAAGGTGGGCGATGCTCTTCTTCTGCACTTTTCGGTGACGGACGGGGAGGCGCTCTACGAGCTGGTCTACAACACGAAAGACCAGAGTTGGCTGCTGAACGGCATGGAGGTGAAGTGATGACCGGCCGCGTGATCATGCATCTCGACATCAACAGCTTTTTCGCCTCCGTCGAACAGGCCGCCAATCCGGAACTGCAGGGCAAGCCCGTTGTCGTCACGGGTTCGCAGCAGCGCACGGTAATCCTGACCGCCAGCTACGAGGCCCGCAAGTACGGCGTCAAGACCGGCATGATGCTCCACGAGGCCCGTAGGCTGTGCCCGGACGTGATCATGGTGCCGGCCGACAACCGCAAGTACACCCACACCTCCGCCGAGATCATGAGGATGATGCTGGACTACACCCCTCTCGTTGAGGTGTTCAGCATCGACGAGGCGTTCATGGATCTGACCAATTCCCTGTCGATCTTCGGAAGCGCCGAAAATGTCGCCTACCTTCTCAAATCCCGGATCAGGCATCGCTTCGACATCACCTGCTCCGTCGGCATCGCACCAAACAAGCTCCTGGCAAAGCTGGCCTCGGAGATGAAGAAGCCGGACGGCCTGACGACGATCACCCCCGGTGACGTAAGCCGGGTGCTGGAAAACATGCCCATCAAGGAGCTCTGCGGCATCGGCAGGAAGATGGAGCGACACCTGAACCTCCTGGGGATCAATACCTGCGGTCAGCTGGGAAGATTCCCGGTGGACATCCTGAAGCGGAAGTTCGGCGTCGTTGGAGAGAGGCTCCACTACATGGGGCTCGGTGTCGACGAATCGCCGGTTGTCCCGGCGGAGGATGCCGACGAGGTGAAATCGGTCGGGCACTCCATGACGTTGAGAGAAGACATTACCACCAGGGCCGACATCCTTCGTTTCTTGCTGCAGCTGTCGGAGATGGTCGGGCGGAGGGCGAGGCGCTACGGGGTTGCCGGCAAGACGATTCACCTCTCGATTCGCTATGCGGACTTCACCACCTTCGGAAAGCAGGAGACCCTCTCCCGTCCCGTGAACCAGAGTGAGGATATCTACCGGGGAGCCATCCAGATCCTGGACTCCATCGAACTGGAACAGCCTGTTCGCCTGCTCGGGGTGCGGCTGACGAACCTCTCCTACCGGCAGGATCAGCTGCCCTTGTTCGAGGAGGAGCGGAGAAAGGCGTTCATGGTACATGCCATGGATAATGTAAACGACCGGTTTGGCGACTTCACGGTGACGTTCGGCAGCTTGCTAGCAGGTGAGGAAAAGAAAGGCTCGTTCGTTATCTCTCCGGCCTGGCGGCCGGACGGAATCAGGAACGTTACTGTACGCTGATTTCTCAACGTTGTTGACTTGTGTTCAATATTTTGGTATGTTCAAAACAAATGAACAAAGAAAATATTGAACATAATCGGGCAGCGGAAAACGAAGCCGACATCCTTCGGCAGGCGATGGAAGCGTTGAAGACGCTCGCTCCCCTGGAATACAAGGCGGAGCCGGTACGCGGCCTTCGTGACGAGGGATACGACTACATTGTTCGGGCAAGGGTTTTCGGGAAGGAGTTCGTTTGGTGCGTCGAGGTCAAGAACCGGCTTACCAAGGCGGCGGAACTCCAGGCTCTGATCAACAAGGATAAGACGCAGCACCCATTCCTGCTGGCGACAGGGTACGTCACCCCCGAGGCCGCGACAAGACTGCACGATGGCGGCATCCAGTTCATCGATACGGTTGGAAATGCCTTTGTCAATCAGCCGCCCCTGTTGATCTTCGTGAAAGGCAACCGGCCGGAAAAGGAAGAAACCGCAGTTCCCGCCGCCCGTCTCTTCAAAGGGGTCGGACTGAAGATCGCCTACCTCCTTTTGTGCCGACCGGAACTCGTCGACAGGCCGTATCGCGATCTCGCCGAAATGACGGATGTCGCCTTGGGGACGGTGAACGGCACCATGACCGAACTGGTCCAGAAAGGCTTCATCCTCGACATGGGCAAAAAGGGGAAGAAGCTCCTGGACAGGAAGACGCTCTTCGAGCGCTGGATCGCGGCGTATCCCGACTATCTCAAGCCGAAACTTTTGCTGGGGCGCTTCCGGGGTGATGGCGACTGGTGGAAGGATATCCAGCTGGACCCCGCCCTCGCCCAGTGGGGGGGAGAGGTTGCCGCGGCGAAAATGACCGGATACTTGAAGCCGGGTACGGTCACGCTATATGCGGACAAGAACCGTCTGGCCGATCTGGTGATCGCCAACAGGCTGAAAAAGGACCCGCAGGGCAACGTGGAGATTCTCGAACGGTTCTGGCCGCCGGGAAATGGCTTCGGTGAAGGCGATACCGTGCATCCGATCCTCGTCTATGCCGACCTGGCCGCGATAGGCGAACAACGAACAATGGAAACCGCAAGGATGATCTATGAACAATATCTCGATCGATATTTCGGGCAGGATTGACGCCGGGAGGATATTGGTTCTCAGAAGCATCAAGGAAATCGCCGAGGAGCTCGGCATACATTTCTTCGTGGTGGGGGCTTTCGCCCGCGACGTGATATTCGAGCACATCCACCGGATTCCCGCTCCCCGAGTGACGGAAGACATCGATATCGGTGTCGAGGTCGCAAGCTGGGAGGAATTCCAGCGTCTGACCGGCGCCCTGATCGACCGCGGACTTCTCACCGCGACGAAATCCTCTCACCGCTTCATTGCCAGCTCATTTGCTGCCGTGGTCGATATCGTACCCTATGGAGGGATAAGTGGCGAGGCGAAACGGATCAGCTGGCCACCTGACCACGACATGATCATGAGCATGCTCGGGTTTGAAGAAGCATATCAATCGGCTTTGAAGGTGCGCCTCAGCAGCGATCCGCCCCTGGAGATCCTTGTTCCTTCGGTGCCGGCTCTGGCGCTTCTGAAGATCATCTCCTGGGCCGACGCATACCCGAGACGCGAGCGCGATGCCCACGATCTTCTCTTCATCCTGGAAAACTACGACGCGACCGGCGTTGAGGCGAAACTGTACGAGTCCCATGTACCCCTGCTCACCGAGGAAGAATTCGATTCCCGGCTCGCTTCCGTTCGGCTGCTCGGGCGGGACATCGCGCAGTTGGGCAGCCCGGAGACGCTAGAGACGGTAGAGGAGATCCTGATCCGCGAAACCGACGAAGACCAGGGATTCAGGATGCTCTCCAATATGGTCAAGGGTGCCTCGTTCCAAGGGACCAAGTTCGAGGCCGCTCTGCAACTTCTGAAAAAGCTTTTGCAGGGAATTCAAGAGGAAAAGCCAGGGGAGTGAGCGGCCGTGTGCGGTAGGTTCACAATCATACTGCCGCCGGAGGTGCTGGCTGAAATCTTCGGCCTTTCCGAGTTACCCCGGATCGAAGCACGTTACAACATCGCTCCGACGCAGGAAGTAGTCGTAATTCGACAGAATGCCGAAGGTGCGCGGCAGTTGGTGACGATGAAATGGGGATTGCTTCCTGCGTGGGCAAAGGACCCCCATATCGGCAACAAGTTGATCAACGCCCGATGCGAGACGGTTCACGAAAAGCCGGCATTTCGTCAGGCGATCCGTACCCGCCGATGCATTATACCGGCCAGCGGATTCTATGACTGGACACACACTGACAAGAAGATACCTTTCTACGTGAGCATGGCCGACGGATCGCCGATGGCTTTCGCTGGGATATGGGATTCATGGAAAGCACCAGACGGATCACGGATTGAATCCTTCGCGATTCTCACCACCAATGCCAACAGCTTGATAGCCCCCATCCATGACAGGATGCCGGTCATCCTGCATCCTGCAGAATTCGATCTCTGGCTCGACCGCGACATCACCGAGCCCGAAAAGCTAACGCGCCTCTACCATCCGTACCCTTCGGACCTTCTGAAGGCTTGGCCGGTCTCGTCGCTCGTCAATTCCCCCCGCAACGAAACGCCTGCCTGCATTGAGCAGACTGTTTCATGAAGACAGCAATCTCTACCGATACTCCCGTTGAACGGCTTGCCGGCTCTGTGGAACGGGTGACCTTCCACAGCGAGGAATCGGGCTTCTGCGTCCTGCGAGCCAAGGTCAAGGGACACAGGGATCTGGTTACCGTCGTTGGCTCCGCGGCATCTATCACCGCCGGTGAGTTCATCGAGGGTATTGGCGCCTGGCACAACGACAGGACTCATGGTCTGCAATTCAAGGCCAGACAGCTGAAGGTTGTCCCTCCCAGCACCGTTGAGGGGATAGAGAAGTATCTCGGTTCCGGAATGGTCAAAGGCATTGGGCCACATTTTGCCAAGGTTCTGGTGAAAGCCTTCGGGGAAAATGTCTTTACCGTCATCGAGAACGATCCGGAAAAGATGCTTTTACTCCCCGGCATCGGCAAGAAAAGAGTGGAGAAGATAACTTCTGCCTGGGCCGAACAGAAGGTCATCCGTGAGATCATGGTGTTTCTCCAGTCGCATGGAGTAGGCACTGCCCGGGCTGTCCGCATTTACAAAACTTACGGCGACGGAGCTATCATCAAGGTCACCGAGAATCCCTACCGTCTGGCCTTGGACATCCACGGCATCGGTTTCAAGACCGCGGACGTCATTGCCGGCCGGCTTGGAATTGCCCCGGACTCTCTGATTCGTGCCCAAGCCGGCGTCCGCCATGTCTTGCAGGAAATCTCCAACGACGGTCACTGCGCCGCCCCGGTGGAGACTCTGATTGCGGAGTCGGGCAAATTGCTGCAAATCCCAGACGCGATCCTGGAAGAGGCCATCCGCGAAGAGATCGCCTCGGAGAACTTGGTCAAGGAGGAGATCGAAGGGCGCGAGTGTCTGTTTCTGGCCCCTCTGCACCGTGCTGAGGTCGGGGTGGCGGCGAGCATCAAGAGAATCCTGGAGGGGCATCCTCCATGGGATGCGATCGACGCGGACAAGGCCATTCCCTGGGTGGAGGGAAAAACCGGCCTGACGCTATCAGCTTCTCAGGGAGAGGCGGTGAGACTCGCCTTGTCCAGCAAGGTGGTGGTCATTACCGGTGGCCCGGGTGTCGGTAAGACAACGTTGGTCAACAGCATCCTCCAGATCGTCCGAGCGAAACAGGTTAACGTCACACTCTGCGCACCCACGGGGCGGGCCGCGAAACGACTTTCCGAATCCACCGGCCTTGAGGCCAAGACCATTCACAGGCTGCTCGAGTTCGATCCAAAGTCCTTCGGATTCAAGCGAGGGCGGGACAACCCCCTCGAAACCGACCTGCTGGTAGTGGACGAATCCTCGATGGTGGACATCGCCTTGATGAACCGACTGCTGGCCGCTGTTCCCGACAAGGCAGCCCTGATGATAGTCGGCGATGTGGACCAACTCCCCTCTGTAGGGCCAGGAGCGGTGCTTTCCGACATCATCGATTCCGGCAAAGTTCCAACTGTTCGGCTGACGGAAATTTTCCGGCAGGCGGCGACCTCCCGGATCATTGTCAGCGCTCACCGCATCAATAAAGGTGAGATGCCTCTGAAGGCAGAAGGGACTGAACTGTCTGATTTCTATTTCATACCGGCAAACACTCCAGAAGAAATCCACGAGAAACTGCTGCAGGTGGTCACGGAACGCATTCCCAAGCGATTTGGCATGCACCCGGTCAAAGATATACAGGTACTCACTCCGATGAACCGTGGGGGCATCGGTGCCCGGTCTCTAAATGCGGAATTGCAGATGAAGCTGAACGAAAAGGGTGAGCCGAAAATCACTCGCTTCGGGACAACTTTCGCCCCCGGCGACAAGGTGATCCAGACTGTCAACAACTACGACAAGGAGGTCTTCAACGGCGATATCGGTCAGATCATGGGGATCGACCAGGAGGAAGGCTCTCTGCAGGTTCACTATGACGGCAGAACTGTCGAGTATGAATTCGGAGAGTTAGATGAGGTATCTCTTGCCTATGCGACGAGCATTCACAAGAGCCAAGGCTCCGAGTACCCCGCTGTCGTGATCCCCTTGGCAATGCAGCATTATGCCCTTTTGGAGCGAAACCTGATCTACACGGCCGTGACGCGAGGGAAGAAGCTAGTGATCATTATTGGCCAACCTAAAGCCTTGGTAATGGCTGTGAAAAATCGGAAGTCAACGAGAAGAATGACGAAACTGGCAGTTCGGCTTGTAGAATAACCGCAGGCTCAAGAGGAGTTGAGTCTATCCGGGAGCAGCATATCGCCGAGGCGATCCAGTACCGGAGCCTTGACAGGAAGACAGTCTGAACGGCGTACCAGTCAACATCGGCAAGGATCCTTCTCCGCAGCCCGCCACCTTCGTGAACATATCCCTTCTGCCATACACATCAACCCTCTCGCCTCTACAGCAAGTGAGACAGATCTGAATACGCATTAATTTTGTTTTGCCCCCCTTGATTTTTCTCTCCACCGTTTTTATTTTTTTAGCGTTTAGCACTCATCTATAAGGAGTGCTGATTTAATTTCACTAACCTCGCAACATCATACGAGGAAAGGAGACCAAAAGCATGAATCTGAGACCGCTGCACGACCGCATCATCGTCAGGAGACTGGAGGAAGAGAACAAAACCGCTGGCGGCATCTTCATTCCGGAGACAGCCAAGGAGAAGCCCCAGAAGGGGGAAGTCATCGCTGTCGGAAAAGGTAAGAAGGCCGAGAACGGTAAGGTTACTCCCATTGATGTCAAGGTGGGAGACAAGGTCCTGTTCGGCAAGTATGCCGGCACTGAAATAAAGATCGACGGCCAGGAATATCTCATCATGCGTGAGGACGACATCCTGGGGGTCATGGAGTAACGGCAGACCTTCACATTAACCCGAATCCGCAAACCTATAGCGGGCCTACCGGCCGCATGTCAATAACGGGTGGTTTTTGACCCGAGCAGTCCCTACGGGGGGGCAACTCGCAATGCCGTTTTTTTGAAACGCAAAAAACGGCGCTCTATTTTGCCCTCAGAAGCGTTTTTCTCCGTTTTTTGAGTGCAAGACGCCTTCGCGAAGGACGTTTCGCTCTTTGACAACCTGGGTTTTCTCTGTTTCCTTCAGCCAATTACCGGCGCAAGGCTAGCAATCCTCGCCTGTATCCGATCAGGGCGCAGTTTCTCCATCCACCAGCCGTTCACTTTGAGGATACATTTGCGGGCATGCTCGACCACCACTGCCGCACTGCGCAGCAGATAGTCCTGGATGGTCTTGATTCTGCGCCGAACCGGCTGCACCCCTTCTGCTGGATTGGCTTCACCGTGCTCATCGCGCCACTGCTGCCCCAGAACAATGAGCAGATTGTAAGCCATGGTTCCCAGGCTCAGAAATACTTCATTGACACTGAAAGTCTGCGATGGAAGCCGCTCCAGATCAAGGTCATGCTTGAGTTCCTTGTTCGCCTCTTCTGCTGCTCCTCGTCCCCGATAGAGCTCAAATGCCCGCTGCGCGCTGACCTCCTTTGGCAGGTTGGTTGCCAGGATATGATAGCGCACATCCTTGATCAGCAACGGCTGGCCCTTTTCATCTTCGGATTTGATCTGAACACAGAACACGAACCGGCGCGGAGTCTTCCACCCCTCTGGGGTGTACTCGAATTCGCCAAAGAACTCGCCGCCACAGTTAGTAACCTTAAGGTCCAGAACATCGGCATGCATATTCTGATTGACCATCCGGTCCAGTGCGCCACTGGTGCGGGCCTTGACGAGATAGTACGCTCCAGCATCCTCGCTGGCCGTGACCGTCTTGATGCTGTAAAGCCCGGCGTCATAGCGCATCAGGAGCTTTTTTCGCTCAATCTTCTCGGGCAGCAGTTCAACGCATTGCCTGATGAATTCGTCAATGCGCTCGACCGCTTTTTCCCGACCTGGTAACAGCCAGTGGTTGATGCACAAACGCTCACGGCCAATGACGGCAAACACGGGTGTGTAGCAAAGCTTGCCGTTGTAGGTGGTTTGCACTCCTTCGCGCTTGGGAGCAAACTGTTCGAAGATGCTTGGGTCGATGTCGCAGGCAATGTACCCCTCACCCCCTGGTTCTGCCGTGATATTAGCCTGGGATATTATCTTGGCGCCGACTCGTTTGAGACCGGCGATGTGCTCTTTGCCATACTTCTCCAGATGCATGGCAATCGCACGCTCTTTTGGGAGTTTGCCAAAACCCAGCATCTTTTTGAGCAGCTTCTCTTCTTGGGCCAGCCAACTAATGTCGGTGAAGCTTGTCCGACGAAGCGCAATGTTGAGCACCAACGGAACCAAGTGCTCTTCTTCACGGAAACCGAAGTCGATCTTCTTTACCTTCACCTCGCTTCGGATTGCCCGAATTAGGTCGAGCCGACGGATCAGGGAGGCGAGCAATTCTAGGCCGGCAACAGACGTCAGCGTCTGGCGGGCTGCGGCAAATGTGAAACCCAGGTTGTTTTTCACCATTCGGGTGAGCTCCTTCGCATTAATTGTGCGAAGGATTATAAATGCTTATGCAGCTTCAGCCCAGCTCTTTTGCGAATTGGGGATTAATGACGATTCCTGACGGCATCCGCACCGGGAATCGTCACCATAACCATGAAAAACAAATGGAGGATATGGAATTATGGCAGCAAAGCTCATCAAATTCGATCAGGAAGGAAGAAAGGCCATCCTCAGGGGGGTGAATACCCTCGCCGACGCGGTGAAGGTGACTTTGGGACCGAAAGGGCGCAATGTCGTAATCGAAAAGTCGTTCGGTTCCCCTCTCATCACCAAGGACGGCGTTACCGTTGCCAAGGAGATCGAACTGAAGGACAAGTTCGAGAACATGGGTGCCCAGCTTGTAAAAGAGGTCGCCTCCAAGACCTCGGACGTTGCCGGTGACGGCACCACCACCGCGACGGTCCTCGCACAGGCGATCTACCGGCAGGGCTCCAAGCTGGTCGCTGCCGGCCACAACCCGATGGAAATCAAGCGCGGCATCGACCAGGCGGTGGAGACCATCGTCGGCGAGTTGAAGAACATCTCCAAGCCGATCAAGGACCAGAAGGAAATCGCCCAGGTAGGGACCATTTCGGCCAACAATGACAAGACCATCGGCGACATCATAGCCGAGGCGATGGAGAAGGTCGGCAAGGAAGGGGTGATCACCGTCGAGGAAGCCAAGGCGATGGAGACCACCCTGGAAACCGTGGAAGGGATGCAGTTCGACCGCGGCTACCTTTCCCCCTACTTCGTCACCGATCCGGAGCGGATGGAAGCGAGCCTGGAAAACGCCCAGATTCTCATCCATGACAAGAAGATCACCGTCATGAAGGATCTCCTGCCGCTCCTCGAAAAGACCGCCAAGAGCGGCCGACCGCTCCTCATCATCGCCGAGGATATCGAGGGGGAGGCGCTGGCCACCCTCGTTGTCAACAAACTGCGCGGCGTTCTCAATGTCTGTGCAGTAAAGGCTCCCGGTTTCGGTGACCGCCGCAAGGCCATGCTTGAAGACATTGCCATTCTCACGGGTGGCAACGTGATCTCCGAGGAACTGGGCGTGAAGCTTGAAAATGCCACGTTGGAGATGCTTGGCCAGGCCAAAAAGATCACCGTCGACAAGGATAACACTACCATCATCGACGGCGCCGGAAGCGAGGCCGACATCCAGGGACGGGTCAAGCAGATCCGGGCACAGATCGAGGAAACTAAGAGCGACTACGACCGGGAGAAACTCCAGGAGCGTCTTGCCAAGCTCGTCGGCGGTGTGGCCGTGATCAAGGTAGGTGCCGCGACCGAGACCGAGATGAAGGAGAAGAAGGCCCGGGTTGAAGACGCCCTCCATGCCACCCGCGCTGCGGTCGACGAGGGGATCGTCCCAGGCGGCGGTGTTGCCTACATCCGCGCCATAAAAGCTCTGGACAAGGTGAAGCTCGGAGCCGAGCAGCAGTTCGGAGTCAATATCATCAAGGAGGCCCTCGAGGCTCCTATCCGTCAGATAGCCCAGAACGCCGGGGTTGACGGCTCCATCGTGGTGGACAAGGTAAGAAACGGCAAGGACGCCTTCGGTTACAACGCCGCAGAGGATGAGTATGTCGACTTGCTCGTGGCCGGGATCATCGATCCGACCAAGGTCTCCCGCTGCGCCCTCCAGAACGCCGCGTCGGTAGCCGGCCTCATGCTGACCACCGAAGCAACGATTGCCGAGAAACCGAAAGAGGAAAAGCCGATGCCGGCCATGCCCGGCGGAATGGATGACATGATGTAGGTTCAGTATGCCCTGACGTTGATAGGGGGATGGCGAACGAGCCGTCCCCCTATTTACGTGAAGGCACGAATAATTGATTGCAATCGACAACACAGCGGAACGATCATGCAGTTCCAATTTGGACGGAAGATATGGGAGGCAATTCATGAAACGAACGGCAGTACGCTTGTTTTCTACGGTGATGGGGGTAACGCTACTCGTCTCAAGCTGTTTCGGGACGACCTGGGCAAAGGGACTTGCCCCCGATTTTGTGGAATTGGCCAAGAAACTGAAACCATCCGTTGTCAATATCAGTACAGCCAAGACGGTAAAGCCACAAACGCAATTCCGGCGCCCTTTCAGCAGCCCCTTTGGCAATGACCCCTTCCAGGATTTCTTTGACCGTTTCTTCGACAACATGCAGCCTCGCCCGTACAAGCAACGGAGTCTCGGTTCCGGATTCATAATCGACGGAGGTTACATCCTTACCAACAATCATGTGGTGAACGGCGCCGACGAGATCAAAATAAAGCTGGCTGACGGTCGTGAATTCAAGGCCGAGGTCAAGGGTCTTGATGAAAAGCTGGATCTGGCGCTGCTCAAGACCGACGCGAAGGAGGAGTTGCCGACGGCAAAATTGGGTGACAGCGACGCAATACAGGTGGGCGAGTGGGTAATGGCCATCGGCAATCCCTTCGGGCTTGCTGAAACGGTGACCGCCGGCATCGTCAGCGCCAAGGGCCGGGTGATCGGTAGCGGCCCGTACGATGACTTCATCCAGACCGATGCTTCCATCAACCCCGGCAACTCGGGGGGGCCGCTCTTCAATGCCAAAGGGGAGGTGATCGGCATCAACACGGCGATCATTGCCGGCGGCCAGGGAATCGGTTTTGCCATTCCCATCAACATGGCCAAGTCCATCATTCCCCAACTGAGAGATAAGGGGAAGGTGACCCGCGGCTGGCTTGGGGTCTCCATCCAACCTGTTACTCCCGATCTGGCGAAGTCTTTCGGTCTGAGCAGCGAACAGGGAGCCCTTGTGAGTGAAGTCCTGCCGGAGAGCCCGGCCGAGAAGGCGGGATTTAAGCCTGGTGACATCATTCTGGAGTTCGATAAAAAAGTAATCCATGAGATGAGCGAACTCCCAAGGGTAGTGGCTGCAACCGATGTGGGCAAAAAGGTCACAGTCAAGATAGTGCGTGACGGCAAGGAAAAAGAAGTAATTGCTGTCATCGATCGTTTGAAGGATGGCGGTGGGGATGAGCAGGGCGAAGCTGCCCAGGATAAGCTGGGACTCACCGTCAGGGAGTTGAATAAGGAACTCGCCTCCAGGTTTCAGCTAAAGGAAACAACGGGCGTGGTTGTGACCGAGGTGAAATCGGACGGGCTGGCTCAGGAGGCGGGCATCGCCCAAGGAGATATCATCAAGGAGATCGACGGGCAAAAGGTGACCAGCCCGAAGGAATATGAGAAGGCCGTAGCAGCTCACAAGAAAGGTCAGATCATTCGCTTCCTTCTGAAGCGGGGTGACAGTTCTCTCTTTGTCGCCGCCAAACTCGATTGAATTGACAAATTACCCGCAACCGGAGGATAGAATGCCCAGAATTATCATTGTTGCCATGCTCTCCCTGCTCATAGCCATCCCTTCGTTTGCCGCAGAGGGGCCAAAGAATGAGGATGAAAAGACCCTTTATGCCATCGGCTTGACGGTTGCCCGGTCTCTGTCGATATTCAACCTGTCTCCTGCCGAGTTGGAGTATGTAAAGCAAGGGATTACGGACGCGGTCGAAGGAAAGAAACCGGAGGTAGACCTGACCGCTTACACCGGGAAGGTCCAGGAACTCGCCCGTGCGCGCCGCAAGGCCCAGGGAGAGAAAGCTGCTGCAGCAGGTAAGGAGTTCCTGGAGAAGGCGGCCGGTGAAAAGGGGGCGGTGAAGACCGATTCCGGGATGGTGTACCAGTCCACGAAGGATGGAAATGGCGCCAGTCCGACCGCGACCGATACGGTAAAAGTCAATTACCGCGGAACTCTCGTCGATGGGAGGGAGTTCGACAGTTCGTACAAGCGGGGCACTCCTGCAGAGTTCCGTCTGGACGGGGTCATAAAATGTTGGACCGAAGGGCTGCAAAAAATGAAGGAGGGTGGAAAGGCCCGGTTCGTCTGCCCGGCCACGCTCGCCTACGGCGATGCCGGTGCCGGTGAACTCATTCTTCCAGGCTCAACGCTCAACTTCGAGGTAGAACTCCTCGAAGTGAAAAAGAAATAGGACCGGGGCTCGCATACGGCAATTGGTTAAGGCCGAACTCGGCCGAATTCACCCTTCCAAAACGAACATTTCATTGACGCCTCTATCTGTCGGCACGGATAGAGGCGTCTCATCTTTCGATACTCAAACGCAAAGAAATGAACGCAACGGCACGACTCCCATTGCGCTGAAAGCTTCCATGGTTGGGCAAAAGAAAAGGCCGGTCATCCCGGCCTTTCCGACATCCCATACTCGCACCGCCTACTCGATCGGCACCTTCTTCGTTTTCTCCTTCGCCGCCTCGGTCTTGGGAATGCGCACCTCCAGAACCCCGTCGTGGAAGGATGCCTTCGCCTTGTCGGGCTGGGTCTCGGCGGGGAGCCGGAGCTTGCGGGTGAACGAGCCGAAGGAACGCTCGAGCCGGTAGAAGTCCTTCCGCTCCACCTTCTCCTCCGCCTTCTTCTCCCCGGAGATGGTGATGGTGTCGCCGGCGATGTTGACATCGATGTCATCCTTTTTCATCCCCGGCAACTCGGCCTTGAGGACCACGTCCCCTCCCTCTTCGTAGATATCCACGGACGGAGTCATCTCGCCCATCTCGGGAAACTTGAAGCGCGGCATCCAGGACGGCGCGAAGAAAGGCCGGCGGAAAACGTCCTCGAACCAGCGCTCCATCTCCTCGAAGGAAGTGGGAAAGCGGGACGGCATCATCTCAGGTTCCCGCTTCGTCATTTCTTTCGATACCTTCTCTGTTGCCATCTTCATATCTCCTTTCGTGATGTGTTCGCTGCTAACGCCTCCCAGCAGTATGTCACCTCCTTTCTCCCAACCTATCCCTCCACCGTTTGGGGATAGTACAGAGTTCTCCCCAAGCGGTGGAGGCAGGATGGGGGGGTCTGTCGGTCGAGGTAACGAGTTAACAAAGTTAAAAATCAGGCTTTTCATTCTCCAACAGGAGCTGCTCCGCGGTGGGGAGGTCCTCCTCAGCCACCTGCACCTGGAGAGGCCCGATCCCCTTCTCCGGCTCGCTGGCAAGGAAATACTCTATTCCCGCTCCCTTGAGAATCGCCTCCACCCTGGCCAGGTCGGCCGCATCCTTCGGATCGTAAAACTTGACCATAGTGTCACCTCCCGCAAACTCTTCGCGAAATAATACAATTTTATCACTTACCCTCAACGCCGGCCAGGTTGTCCCGGGTTACGGCCACGCCATTCTCCGCAAAACCGACCCGCGCTACATGTCACAACGTGAGTTCTGCCTTAAATCCCCCGGCCTCAAAGACGATCCTCTTTTCAAATTGGTATCAATGATCTTCGAGACTACCCCTGGCGTCCTGACCGAACACGGCAAAGCCAAGAACCCCTGGGCGAACGTAGATGCGCAGTCCGGTGTCATCCAGTGGTACTACGGTCTCTGCGAGCGGGACTACTACACCGTCCTGTTCGGTGTCGGCCGAGCTCTTGGCTGCATGGCCAACATCACCTGGGACCGAGGTCTCGGCTACGCCATCGAGCGTCCCAAGTCCCGTCACCACCGAAATGCTGGAGAAGTGGGCTGCCAAAGGTGGCCGCAAGCTGGCCTAATTGGTTGTATTTTCGTCTTTTATGCAAAAGGCAGCAGCACTTCGTACCGTTTCATTGATTGGCCAGCAAGAATCAACTTTCTTCCTCCTTGCCGTGTTCAACGTTCCAGGCTTCTCGTTCGCGCATGAGCCAGTAAACGGCCCCCATGGCCAACAGCGCCACGGCGAGTCCGGCGATCTTCCCCGCTTCCAGGGTGTTTACATCCAGAATAATGAACTTGCGGGTCAGCGCCAGCATTGAAATCAACAGCACCGTTTTTACCTGAATGATGCTGTGTTCCCTTCGTGCAACCGCGATGATCGAGTGCTTGAACTCCATGGCGATCAGAAGGGTCATGATGCCGCCGAAAATGGTCTGGAATACCTCGTGTTTCAACGGGTCGAACGCCCTGCGGATGAGGAGGCTGATTACATCCTCACCGAGCTTGTAGAGTGCGATAAGAACAATCAGGGAAATGATGATGACAAGAATCTGCGAAATGATCTGCTCGAAGGCATCATACGGGGCTATCTTCCGCAATTTTCCCTGCCATGACAGATGGTTGGCTTCACTTGATGTCTTGATGTCGCTCATAGGTTCCGTCCCCCGCGCTACCGCTCCAGACGTCGTTCAAGCTCATCGATCCGATCGAGTAGTTCCATGACGATGCCAACGGCTTCGAAATTGAGATGAAGATCACGCTTCAGACGAAGAGCCTTTCTGACCCTGATGACCGATGTGGGGCTGAATAAGGGTTCACCTGAAACGGATACCGGATCAAGCAGGCCAAAACGGTACAGGTGGTGGGCCACCGACGGTTGGCAATCGCAAAGACGGGAAAGCTCTTTCAGCGATATTCCGGGCACGGAGACCATTTCATGTTTTTCCCGGATAATGATGTCGAACCGTGATCTGGTCATGGTTTGTCTATCTCCTCATCCCCTGGGGTTGAATCGCGACTCGCGGGCGAGTTCCTCGAAGAGTCGCCGTTCATTGTCTGTCAATCGGAAAGGAACCACTACCCGCACGGTTACGAGAAGGTCGCCATGAAGCCCTTTTCCCCATGGCATCCCCTTCCCACGCAGTCGAAAGGTCTGTCCGCTCTGGGTGCCGGCCGGGACCTTCATGCTGACGGCACCGTCGACTGTCGGCACTTGTACTCTGGCGCCAAGGGCAGCCTCCCATGGGGTTATGTCGAGGGTGGCTGACAGGTCGTGATCCTGCAGGGTGAAGCGGGGGTCGGGAAGGATGCGAACCCTCAAGAAAAGGTCGCCAGGCCCGGCACCGCCGCTTCCCGCCCCCCCCTGCCCTGAGAGCCGGATGAGAGACCCGTCGGTCACCCCCGGTGGAACGGCGACTTCATAACTCTTGCGCGTCTTTATCGGCCGGCCATCGGGGCCAGGGTCGAACCGTTCCAACACGATGCTCTTGCGGGTGCCGAGATAAGCCTCGAGGAGTGTGACCTCCAGCACCGCTTCCTGATCACGCCCCCGGCGGCGGCGTACCCCGCCGCGAATCTCATCGGCAAAGCCTCCGCCCCAAGCACCGCCAAAGAGGGCCTGGAAGAAATCGCTGAATTGGCCCGGATCATCGGTCCTGAAGGTGAAGTGCCCCCCTTCTCCCCCGAATGACGTGCCGAATTCCTGGCTCTCTCGCCAAGATCTGCCGATGTCATCGTACTTTTTCCGTTTTTCCGGATCGCCGAGGACTTCGTAGGCCTCATTGATTTTCTTGAATTGTTCCTCTGCGTCGGCCGATTTGTTGATGTCGGGATGATACCTTCGGGCAAGCTTCCGGTATGCCCGCTGAATCTCTTCCTGCGAGGCTGTCCTGCTGACGCCAAGCACCTCATAATAGTTCTGAAAAGTTACCGCCATCGTTCCCACCAGTCTGGATTTCGACTATTCGCGTCTGTTGTTATTCGTCGTCTCCCGGCCACCTGCGCATGCAGTAAATGCATTCAACGACGCCATGCGGAATCGTGTCCCGCAGCGGCTCCTTGTCGTGTTGCGCTCCACAGCGCTCAGGTACGGGAAAACGGTGTAATGTGTTGTCTTTCACGAAGTAAAGCATGGCTCATCCTCCTATGACGAATATTGGGATTGATGAAAACAGGAATACTCTGGCCTTGCCGACAGTGGCACGCTATGTTCGATGGCCGAACTTCCAGGGGTTCTTGCATTGTCGGTTTGGGATGACGCAAGAAACTGCATGACCCCCTGAAGGTTACGGAGTCTCTTGAGCAAGACCTCCTTCTCATTGGGTTCAGTCGTTGCTTTGAATCTCTCCTGAAGGGCAGAGAGATGGTCACTTATCAAGTCGATCGGATTGAATTGGTGTGTTTTCATAAATCCTCCTTCCAGGCAGGAAAGAATGAAAAAAGACCAAACTGTCCAGTTTGAGAATGGGCTTAGACTGGTTTGTCACCTTAACGCTCCCCTGCCGGCATTGTCGGCGGCGTGTTAGGAAAAGCGGGTAGAAGAAATGCCGGTCCTCCAGGGGGGGCGCCTGTCACATTACATGTTCTCGATGAGCGCGCTGGCGAACTCGGAGCATTTGAGCAGGGTCGCGCCGGTCATCAGCCGCTCGAAATCGTAGGTTACCCGTTTCTGGCCGATGGTCTTGTCCATGGCCTTGATGATCAAATCGGCCGCCTCGGGCCATCCTATATAGCGGAGCATCATCTCGCCGGAGAGGATGACGGAGCCGGGATTTACCTTGTCGAGGTTGGCATACTTGGGGGCGGTGCCGTGAGTTGCTTCGAAAATGGCGTGACCGGTGACGAAGTTGATGTTGGCGCCGGGGGCTATGCCGATGCCCCCTGCCTGGGCCGCCACCGCGTCGGAGAGGAAGTCCCCTTCGAGGTTCATGGTGGCGATGACGTCAAACTCCCTGGCGCGGGTGAGGACCTGCTGCAAGGTAATGTCGGCGATGGAATCCCTGACCATCAGGAGCTTCTTCCACTTCCCGTTGCCGTGGGTCGGCATGAGCTTCAACGCCTCTTCCACCTCTTTGCGGATATCCTCCTTCTGCTTCGGGGTCATCATGTCGTAGCCCGGCTCGATCATCCTGGCATTGTCCTCGACCGAGAGGGTCGCGTTCTTTTCCTTGTTGTCGATGATCCAGGACTCGCGCTCGGTGACGATCCGGTCGCGGAACTCCCTTTTGGCGAGCGTATAACCCCAATCCTTGAAAGCCCCCTCGGTGAACTTCATGATGTTCCCCTTGTGGACAAGAGTAACGGAGCGGCGGTTCTCCTTGAGCGCGTAGACGATCGCAGCGCGGATGAGACGCTCGGAGCCCTCCCGGGAGATGGGCTTTATGCCGAAGGAAGAGGTTTCCGGGAAGCGGATCTTGGTCACCCCCATCTCCTCGATAAGGAACTTCCTGACCTTTTCGCATTCCGGGGTGCCGGTCATCCACTCGATGCCGGCGTAGATATCCTCGGTATTCTCCCGGAAAATCACCATGTCCACATCGCATGGGTTTACGACCGGCGAGGGGACCCCCTTGAACCAGCGAACCGGCCGGAGGCAGACATAGAGGTCAAGCAGTTGGCGTAGGGCCACATTCAGTGAACGAATGCCGCCGCCGATGGGTGTTGTGAGGGGCCCTTTGATGCCGACCAGGAATTCCCTGTAGGCTTCTACCGTTTCATCCGGGAGCCATGCATTGTCCCCCATTTCGTCCCTGAACATGTTGAACGATTTCTCGCCGGCAAATACCTCCATCCAACTGATTTTCTTCTTGCCGCCGTAAGCCTTCTGGACCGCTGCATCGAAAACACGCACGGAAGCCTTCCAGATGTCGAGGCCTGTTCCGTCCCCTTCAATGAACGGGATGACGGGGTTGTCGGGCACCTGGAGCTTGCCGTCGCTCCCCATGACGATCTTTTCACCATCCGGTATTCTGAATGCCATACCCTCTCCTTTCAATTATGAAATGGGGTTGTCCGGAACCGTACCCCGGAGATCAAGATATATGGCCTCTTGGCTCAATTCCCAAGTGCGGCTGAAAATCGCGGGGCCGCACGTAGCGGCCTCGTACTTTCCGGCTCATGAACATCCTGCATCGTTTCCGCCTACATGCTTCGTTGCAGCGCTACCAAAGAATCGGATTAAAGCGATTTTCCGTCATGCGACCTTGATCTCGATCTTGCGGGGCTTGGCGGCTTCCGTCTTGGGCACCCGCAGGGTCAGGATGCCATTTGCAAAGTCGGCCTTAGCCTTTTCGTGGTCTAGACTCTCCGGAATCGAGAACTGCCGGTAATAGGAAGCAAGCTCGAACTCCGTGTAAATGGGATTGCCGGGCATGCTCTTGGATACCGGTGCGCTGATCGTCAGAATCCCTTTCTCGACATTGACGTCCAAGGTGTCTTTCGAGGCACCGGGAATATCGGCTGTCAGAGTTAAACCCTCCTCGGTTTCGATGATGTTCACCGCCGGCTTGGTATATTTTTCGCTCGATCTTGTTTCTTCCCGTGCCTGGACGTTTCTTTCGTCACTTCTTTCAGTCAGACTGTTTGCTCCCATGATGATGACCTCCTTTTCCTGGGAAATTGATTATGGTGCGTCATTCGTGGTCAGGACTGGCTGATGGCAATCCTCTTGGGCTTGGCATGTTCTGCCTTGGCCAGGGTAATCCTCAAAATGCCGTCGCGATATTCAGCTCTGACTTTGTCGGGATCGATATCGACCGGCAGTTCCAGGGTGCGGGAGAACTTGCCGGAACCGAGTTCGCTCCGGTGAACGATCTGCCCCTTCTGTTCAACAAAAGGTTTCCTCTCACCACTTATGGAGATGGTGTTTCTCAGTACCGTGAGGTCCGTGTCTTTGGGATCGACGCCGGGAACCAATGCATCGACATAGACATGGGCTTCGTCTTCACTGAAGTTCACCAGGGGGAAACGCCTCGTGGTCACCGGCGAAAGGAATGCTGATGCTAATGGACGATATATCCCGACACCACGGAAAGCCTCATCGATCTCCCTTCTCAGATTGTCCAGTTCTCTGAAAACATCCCAGCTTGCCATGTGAAGTACCTCCTTTCGAAATTGTGTCGAATTCCGGAACATGAACGTTTTCGGCTTCGTGTTCGACCAGGATAGCCCTGCAATCCTGGCTGCCCCAACGCTGAAACTTCGTCGCTCCGTCAGGATGTAATGGGAATCCGCTTCGCCTCAGTCCTGGACGTTGCCTTACGGGGGATGTTCACGGTCAATACCCCTTTGCCGAACTTAGCTCCAATGTTGGCCTGGTCGGCATCGTCGGGAAGGGTAAGCATCCTTTGAAAAGACCCATAGGAGCGCTCGACGCGGTAGTAATCCTTCTCCTTCTCTTCCTTTTCCTGTTTCTTCTCCCCCCTGATTCTCAGCGTGTCTCCCTCCAGTTCCAACTGAACGTCATTTTCCTCGACTCCCGGAAGCTCCACCGTCACAGTGTATTCCTTTTCGTTTGCGGCGATGTCCATGGTCGGCTTGAGCCATGAGGAGGGGGCCAAGGATAAAAGAGACCGACCCAAGCTCCTTGAGGAGAAGGGGAAGTCGCGGAAAACATCGTCGAAGACTCGATCAATCTCCCGATGCAGTTGCAGTAGCGGACTCCCTTCGGAACTCGGCATCTCCGTCCGCATAACCGGAAGCGACTTCCCTTCCTGTTCCTGCTCCTTCCTGAACCAGTTCCACGGTGCAAGCTTGTTGATGTCCATGATTGTTCCTCCTTTCTCTGGCCTAAGCCACTAATAGTATTCCTGTTTCCCAATTTAATAACGCCATGTTAAATTTTCAAGGGGAGGGGGAATGTCAAAGGAAACAGCTACCAAACAAGAATATGTGAACGTGTTAATTGTGGCAGATGCCTGGGCATTTTCAAGCAAACTCGAAAACCCCGATCTCCTAATTTCTACTCTGCCACAGCAGAGTTCTGCAAGCCGAACTCCGGCGGACATCAGTTGTGGAAGTGGTGTCTGAAAAGCTCTGCTACCGGACAGTCTCCATGCGTGCTTCAAGCGCTTCGTCTTCCTCGGAACACGCGGTCGGCAAGTTACCTTGTGGAAATGTATGTATGACGCTTTTGTTCAATGATTTGCATTGTTCAACAATTATGAACAATCACTTTTGTTGAACATAATGACCATTCTGCGCCCCCCATTTCCTTTCCAAGAAACCGCTCGATTTTTTCAAGGCTCTTCCGAAACGGCTAGTGCCGTCCGCTCAACCAGTCGGAGAGTTGTCGGGTGGAACGGGCGCGGGAGATCCAGTTGGAGCGCTTCAGGGGGACCAAGGTCCACTGCAATGCCCATATGACGCCACGCCAGATACGGAAGTTCTGCGAGCCGGATGCCGGCGGCCACCGGTTGCTGGAGATCGTCACCGAGAAGCTCGGCTTCTCGGCTCGCGCCTATACGCGCATCCTGAAGGTGGCCCGGACTATTACCGATCTGGAAGGGACGGAGAATATCCGGGAGCATATCGCCTAGACGATTCAGTACCGGAGTCTGGATCGGAAGGCGACCTGAATAACTTTCAGTGATAACCGCTGAAGGCACATAAAATATATTGACATTCTGGCGATAAGTATTTTATAAGCTTACGTTATTCCTCGTTAGCATGAGGCGTTTGCACAAACACAGGCTACTGCCCGGAAACGTCGAAAGACGCCAATGGGTAGACCAGGTCTTGCCGGATTAAGGCTTGACTTAAGGTAGCTGGTCCTATGGGCCTACGTTGTGCATTGCTGAAAATCTACGAGAGGGGAATCACGGCACGCTATCCATCATGCCACGGTTTTCCGTGGCTTTTTTTATTACTCAAAGTTGAAAGCGAAAGGTGGTGGTGATCCAAATTGGGCAGTCATAGTAGCACCTACTCACTCTCCTCCCACTAATCCAGCGGTAATCAGTCAAGCATTTTCTCCATTCCCATGCCTTGAAGATTACACGCCGATGGTGTGCGGGTAATTCAGGCGGGGAAGCTCTATTCCTCCCTTACAAGCTCATTTTATCAATATCTGACGTCACGCGTTTATTTTGCTGTGGTTCGGCACGAGCACGCCTGATGGCGCTGTGCAGACTCACGCCAATGCGTGAGATGCCATTGCGTTTGGCGTCATGGATGGAACTCACTACTGTCCGGTTAATAGTTGAATAAGTTCAGCTGGTTGCAGTCAGGAGTGTCGGGGTTTTGCTTGAGAGCCTCTGTAACCAGCGATGAAATGGGCTTTTTCTCGAACAAGTTGACCTCCAGAATCTGTAGAAAAGTGTAGAGCGAACACGGAATGCCCAGCTTCTTTTTCGTGATCGCCACCAGCAGGTAGATGCACAAGGCAACCCATATCTGGCTCTTTACGGCATTGACCGACGTACCGATGAACGACTTGATTCGCAGGTGCTGCTTGATCCACTTAAAGAACAGTTCAACCTGCCAGCGCTGTTTGTAAACCGTGGCTACGGTCTCTGCCGGGATCTCGAAGTTGTTCGTGAGGAACACGAGTCGTTTGTTCCGCTCTTTGTCAACATAGCTGACCCGGCGCAACCTGTCCGGATATCCTTTTTTCGACTTCTGCGTCACCAGGGTGATGATCTGGTCTGCCCTTACACCCGCTTCGTTGTCCTTTGGATGGGAATACAGCCGTTTGCATTTCAGGTTATCCTTGGCCCGGACAACGAAGAATGCCCCCTGTTTGTGGATGGAGAAGAGTCTGGCAAAATCGACATACCCTCTGTCCATCGTGTAGATGGCATCCTTTGCAACCGGCAACTGATCCAGCATCCTGACGTCGTGGACCTTGCCGGTGGTAATGGATACCCAGGTCGGAATGGGACCGCGCAGATCAATGAGCGTATGCATCTTGACCGCTGCCTTGGTCTTGCGGAACTCGGCCCACGGGAATAGGGAAAGGCACAGGTCAATGGTGGTCGAGTCAAAGGCATAGAGCGGTTGAGTAAGCTCAACGGCGATGGCGTCACTCTGATAAAGCCGTTGCGCCATGCCGATTAGCACATGACCGAAATCCTGGAAGATGCGCCAGTCTCTGCGCTCGTTCGCATCGGCAAGCGTCGCGCGGGAGACATCACCACGGAAGCCGATGTGGTACAACTTCTCCTGGTGAGAGTTTAGGCAGGTTTCAATATCCCGCAGGCTCTCGCGCCCTGCCATTTGGGCATATGCCAGGCAGAGGAACTGGTCATAGGTCGAGAACTTCTTCTCCCGATATTCGCCACGGTACCGACGGACGCAGAGATTGAATTCGTACCGGGGCAGAAACTGGAGAAGCTGCTTGAAAACGGTTGGTCCGGTGTGCATTGCTACCCTCCTGGAATGCTAGGAAGGCTACACCCGGAACGAATTCATGTCGAAAAAAGAACAATTGTGTCAAAGAACATTAAGTTCAACAGGTTACAGCTGTACAATCAGTTTTTACCGGACAGTAGTGGATGGAACTATGAAAATCTTGACCGATCAACATCTAAAAATACGTATAAACCTTTGGGACGTGGTGGCCTTCCTTCTCGTCATGGGCATTGTCACACTTCTGGCATGGGGCAGCCGTCAGATGGCAGCCCCCTACACCCCCGGTGAACAGATTCCACTGTCCCTCGATCCCGTCCATCTACCCGTCTATGCGTTGCGTAGCGTACTGCGCATGGCGATTGCCCTGGTCTGTTCCCTGCTGTTTACGTTCAGCTATGCGACGCTGGCGGCTAAGAGCCGTCGTGCGGAAGCTGTCCTGATCCCTGTCCTCGACATCCTCCAGTCGGTGCCGATCCTTGGCTTTCTTTCAGTCACGGTAACCGGCTTCATCGCCATGTTTCCCGGCAGCCTGTTGGGGGTCGAAGCGGCATCGATCTTTGCCATATTCACCTCTCAGGCATGGAACATGGCCTTCAGCTTCTATCAATCACTGCGCGTCGTACCCAAGGAGCTTCAGGAGGCATCCATTCTCTTCGGGCTTTCACCCTGGCAGCGGTTCTGGAAGCTGGAAGCCCCGTTTGCTACACCAAGCCTGATCTGGAACACCATGATGTCGGTCTCCGGCGGCTGGTTTTTCGTGGTTGCCTCAGAAGCCATAACCGTGGGTAAAACTGCCGTGACCCTCCCCGGAATCGGCTCCTATGTTGCCCAGGCCATCCAGGAAAAGAACCTGCTCGCCATTGCCTGGGCTCTCTGCACCATGCTGGTGGTGATCATGATCTATGACCAACTCCTGTTCAGACCGCTGGTGGCTTGGGCCGAAAAGTTCAAGTTTGAGCTGACTGAAAGCCAGGACAGCGCCGAGTCATGGGTGCTTCTCCTCTTCAAACGGGCCAGGTTCCTCCGTGCTGTTACTGCGGGAATTGGCCATTTGTGGGGATTCATCTCTGATCATCTCCCGAGATTGCCGCGAGCGAAAAAACAGCACCGACCACCTTCCCGAACGCTGGAAATTCTGTCAGTCGTGCTCTGGCATGTCTGCCTTTGGGGTGGCATGGCAGCTGGTGTGTGGCTCCTGGTCAGGTTTGTCGGCAGAGGCGTTGATCACTCTGAAATCATCAGAGTCTTCGGTTTGGGGCTGATCTCCCTGGCGCGGGTCATGATTTTGCTGGTGCTGGCATGTTTTATCTGGGTGCCGCTGGGGGTGATCATCGGCCTCAACCCGCGTTGGTCAGCCAAGGTTCAGCCGCTGGCCCAGTTCCTGGCGGCTTTTCCGGCCAACCTCCTTTTTCCCGTGGCGGTATTCCTGATGGTGCGTTATCGCCTTTCTCCGGAGGTCTGGACCGCACCGCTCCTGATCCTGGGGACCCAATGGTACA
The DNA here is from genome assembly GCA_021847245.1 of Deltaproteobacteria bacterium. Lineage (GTDB taxonomy): Bacteria > Desulfobacterota > Desulfuromonadia > Geobacterales > Geobacteraceae > Geobacter. Next base: position 40,292 of record JAJZUC010000008.1, read on the forward strand.
TCCTCTTCAACGTTATCTCCGGGGCCGCAGCCATACCGACCGACTTGCGTGAAGCTGCCCGCAACCTAGGCGTCAATGGCTGGCGACTCTGGCAAAAATTGCTGTTGCCCGGCATATTCCCAGCCTTGGTGACCGGCTTGATAACTGCTTCCGGAGGCACATGGAACGCCAGCATCGTTGCGGAAGTGGTCAGTTGGGGCGACACCAAGCTGACGGCTACCGGTCTCGGCTCCTACATCGCCCAATGGACCGAAAAGGGGGACTACCCCCATATTGTTCTTGGGATCGCCGTCATGAGCCTTTATGTGGTTGCCTTGAACCGCTTTTTCTGGCGCAGGCTTTACACCATGAGCCAGACCAGATTCCGTCTGGATTGAAAGGAGCTGCACATGGAAGCATTTCGTACCGACAATGCCCTGCTCAGGTTAACAAATATCAAGAAGTCTTACAAAAAGAGCGAAGGAGAGGAACACCTGGTACTTGATGACGTCAATCTCGAGATCAACGAAGGAGAAATCGTTGCCCTGCTTGGTCGGTCCGGATCGGGCAAGTCCACGCTGCTGCGCATCATTTCTGGCCTTACACGACAAGTTGCCGGCGAGGTGATCTACTGCGGCAAACCAGTGAAGGGACCTGTAGACGGCTTGGCCATGGTGTTTCAGACGTTTGCCCTTTTCCCGTGGCTGACGGTACTGGAAAACGTCGAACTTGGCCTGGAGGCAAAAGGGGTGCCCCAGGAAGAACGGCGGCGCCGGACGTTGGCGGCCATTGACCTGATCGGATTGGATGGATTTGAATCGGCCTACCCCAAGGAACTGTCCGGCGGCATGCGCCAGCGGGTCGGCTTCGCCCGCGCCCTAGTGGTGGAACCGACCCTGCTTCTGCTGGATGAGGCCTTTTCAGCTTTGGATGTACTGACCGCCGAGACACTTCGCACCGACCTGATCGAACTCTGGCATGAGCGGCGGATTCCCACCCGAGGAATACTTCTGGTCTCCCACAATATCGAGGAAGCGGTCCTCCTGTCAGACCGGATAGCGATTCTGGGGAGCACCCCGGGCCGGGTGGTGGCGGAGATCGACGTATCACTGCCGCACCCCCGCGACCGGGAGGACCCTGCTTTCCGGCAGATCGTCGATGATATCTACGACCTGATGACCCAGCGTACCCGCGCCGTAGCCGGGAAGGCAGAGGCTGTTCCCCTCTCGCAACGTCTCCCGGAGGCCCATATCAATCGGTTGGCAGGCCTCATGGAGGCATTGGCGAGGGAGCCGTATAATGGGAGGGCGGACCTGCCGGAACTGGCTGATCAGATGGGTTTCGGGGTAGATCACCTATTTCCTCTCCTCGAAGCGTTGGATATCCTTGCTTTCGCCCGCGTCGAGGGAGGGGATGTGGAGCTAACCCCTTCGGGGAAAAGCTTTGTTGACTCCGATATCTTGCAACGTAAGGAGATCTTTGCGATACATTTGATCAGGCATGTCGGTCTCGTGGCCCATATTCGCCGGGTGCTTGATGATCGCCCCGGCAACCGTGCCCCAGAAGAACGCTTCTTGCGCGAGCTTGAAGACTTTTTCAGCGAGGAAGAGGCGGAACGGGTACTGCGGGTGGCTATCGAGTGGGGGCGCTATGCGGAACTCTTCGCATATGACGAGGGGGCTGGCATGCTCAGCCTAGAAAACCCGGTCGGCATTGAAGAGAAGGAGTAGCTGATGGTTTCTAAAGAACACGGCCGACAGAAAAAAGGGGGCCGCACGCCTGTCGGTCCTGTCCAACACGATTCTGATGGTTGCCAAGCTTGTTGTCGGTGTCGTATCCGGATCGGTGTCGATTCTCTCGGAGGCAATCCATTCCGGCATCGACCTGATCGCCGCGGGCATCGCCTGGTACTCCGTCCGTGAATCAGGAAAACCTGCCGATGATGCCCACCGTTTCGGGCATGGCAAGATCGAGAACGTCGCCGCAACTGTTGAAGCGGTGCTCATCTTCGGTGCGGCGTCTTGCATCATCTGGGAAGTCGTTCGTTCATAAACTGCGGTCAGGGGTTGTCGAAGTTGAAAGCCTGGGGTTTGGTGCAACTGTCATGGCCGCTTCCGCCATCGCGAACTATTTCGTTTCCCGGCATCTGTTGAATGTGGCGGTCAAGACCGATTCAGTTGCACTTGAAGCCGATGCCATGCATCTGAGAACGGATGTTTACACCTCGGCCGGGGTTCTCGGCGGACTTGTCGTCATCAAGCTTACCGGCATTACCATGCTTGACCCGATTGTCGCCATTGTAGTTGCCCTGATAATCATAAGGACGGCATGGGATCTCAGCAAGACCGTCTTCTTCCATATCCTCGACGTCAAACTTCCGGATGACGAAGAAGCAATGATTCATGACGTGATGAAGCGATACCCATTGCAGGCTCATCGAATATCACAAACTGCGGACTCGAAAATCCGGCCATATCAGACACATCGACATGCATCTGGTTGTACCGAAGCAAATGACCGTTGAAGCTGGACATGCCCTCAGCCACCAGATTACAACGAATATTGAGAGTTGCCTGCCTTACAGTCATATTCTGGTTCATATCGAGCCGTGTCCTGTGGCTGTGAACGATGTGCCGTGGAATGCCCAATAGTCGTTATGGCACCGCTTTCTGCAACGCCCACATGACACAACGGCAGATCAGTAAATACTGCTGTGGGCATCGACTTCTGGAGGTAGTCACGGAAAAGCAGGGCTATTCCGCCCGGGCGTACACCTGCATCCTGAAAGTGGCGCGGGCGGTCGCGGACTTGAAGGGAACGTATATACGAGCATATCTACGAGGCGATCCAGTATAGGGTTGTAACAGGAAGGCGGTGGACGACAGATGAATAAACGTATCAATCTGCTGAGGGAATTTTCTATCCCTCTCATAGTCGGAGTGGTCATTGCCATCCTTTGGACGAACCTCGACTCAGACAGTTACCATCACTTCATCCATGCAAGGCTTCTGGGGCCCCTCAACGTCCATTTCCTGACCAACGATATTTTCATGGTCTTCTTTTTCGGCATTGCTGCTGCGGAGATAACCCATAGCTGCTTTCCAGGTGGGAATCTCCACCCTCTCGGCAAGGCGGTAAATCCACTCTTGGCAACTTTCGGAGGAGTTGTCGGCCCGGTTGTAGTGTACTTAACCTTAAACGGTTTCTTCGGATCGCCGGCCCTTGTAAATGGTTGGGGCATCCCAACCGCCACCGATATCGCCATTTCGTGGCTCGTCGCGCGACTGGTCTTCGGCAACAGTCATCCGGCGATCGCCTATCTCCTGCTACTTGCCATTGCCGACGATGCTATCGGTCTCGCCATTATAGCCATTTTCTACCCCGACCCTTCGCTGCCAATGGAACCCGCTTGGTTGCTCCTAGCTGGCGCAGGGATGCTGGTTGCCTGGATTCTGCGACGGAATGGGATAAGGAACTACTGGCCCTACCTAATTGCCGGAGGAGGGCTCAATTGGGCAGGGCTTTACGGAGCGAACCTACATCCTGCCTTGGCTCTAGTAACCATAGTGCCGTTTCTCCCCCATCCTCCGATGGAAAACAAGGGACTCTTTGAAGAGGACCCGAAGGACGTCTCCACTTTGGCTACGTTCGAGCACGAATGGAAGGTTATTGTCGACTTCGGACTGTTCATGTTCGGCCTGGTTAACGCCGGGGTCAGTCTCTCCTCTGTAGGCACTGGAACCTGGCTCGTACTCGGTGCGCTCCTTTTCGGCAAGTGCATCGGCATATTCACCTGCGCCTTCTTCGGGCAGAAGCTCGGCTTTTTTCTCCCGTCAGGGATGAATCGAAGAGACCTCTTCGTTGTGGGGCTCATTGCCGGCATCGGCTTCACGGTGTCACTCTTTATTGCCGACCAAGCGTTTGTCGATACGGTTCTTCAGGAAGAAGCGAAGATGGGGGCGCTACTTTCTATAGGCTTATCGGTAATCGCCATCATAGCCGGGAAAATGATGGGCATTAAGAGGTTGCGCTGAAGCGAAATATATGACTTCAAAATCGCCATTGTCCTTGCATTTGTAGCATGGTCGACCATCCTCTGCGCCACCTCAGCCCAGATGATCCTAATCGTTTGACAATATTGATTTCTTCGTCTATCCTTTGCCACATGAGCTACGGCGATGGAGTTCGCCCTTAACCGCTTCTCTACCGAAGCTGATAACTCCTACCTTACAAAACGAGGTAGGAGTTTTTTATTTTAGGGGGGATTATGTACGAAGTCTGGGGCCTGGCGGCGCTTTGGCTTGGTTTGGCCCTTGTCGCCACTTTGATTTCCGTATGGTTCCGCATTGCCACCGCCCTCTCGGAAATCGTGGTCGGTACGGTGGCGCAGCTGATAATCGGGGCACTGATCGGCACGACCATGGGGGCTGATCAGCCCTGGATCAAATTCCTCTCCGGCACCGGCGCGATTGTCCTCACCTTTCTGGCCGGTGCCGAGCTTGACCCTGTCGTCTTCCGGGTGCGGTGGAAGGAGGCCACCGCCATCGGCTTCATCTCCTTCCTTGGCCCCTTTCTCGGTTGCACCGCGATTGCATACTGGCTCCTCGACTGGACGGTGAAGGCGAGCTGGCTTACCGGGGTCGCCATGTCCACCACCTCGGTGGCGGTGGTCTATGCGGTAATGCTGGAACTGGGGCTGAACCGAACCGACTTCGGTAAAGCGGTGCTGGCCGCCTGTTTCATCACCGACCTGGCTACGGTCATTGCCCTGGGCCTCATCTTCGCCCCATTCTCCATAAGAACCTTGATCTTCATAGGTGTCGGCATTGTCCTCTTCCTGATCCTCCCCTGCCTCACCCCTTGGTTCTTCAAACGGTACGGCGGCAGGCCGTCGGAACTGGAGGCGAAGTACCTCCTTCTTATTCTCTTCGGCCTCGGCTCGCTGGCAACCTGGGCGGAGAGCGAAGCGGTCCTCCCGGCCTACATCGTAGGGATGGTGCTGGCTGGCACGGTAGGAAAGGATCATCTTCTCATCAGGCGCCTGCGTACGCTGACCTTCGGCCTGCTGACTCCATTCTACTTCATCCGGGCCGGGTCATATGTCTCCATTCCGGCTCTCGTGGCCGCACCGATACCCTTGCTGGTCATCTTCCTCGGCAAGATGGTGACGAAAATCATCGGCGTCTATCCGGCGACCAAGGCGTACAAATACGCCCAGAAGGAGGGTATATATACTACCCTCCTCATGTCCACGGGGCTCACCTTCGGCTCCATCTCGGCCCTCTTTGGCCTCAGTCACGGCATCATTGATCAAACCCAATATTCAATCATGATAGCCGCAGTCATCGCCAGCGCCGTGGTGCCGACCATCATCGCCAATGCCTTCTTCATTCCGAAATATCTGTTGCCGAAGCAAGAACCCGAGCCGGTTGAATAAGCTGGGAATATGCATTCCAAAGAGGAGGAGTTTATGCTGACGCTGAAAAAATTACTCGTTGCTTTTGACGGATCACCCAGTTCCTACAAGGCATTTGATTTTGCCCTGGAGATGTCGAACCTCTGCCAGGGCGCATCTCATGAGATTTTTGTGCTGGCTGTGGTCCAGCCGCCGGAGCCGGCCGATCTGGTAGAGATGGACGCCATCATTGAAGCAGGGACGGAACACTACGAAGAACTCTTCAGAGAGTTGCGGCAAAAGGCGGTAGCGGCGGGTTCTATCGTTACCACTGAAGTTGCCGTAGGCCATCCTGCGGACCAGATCGTCCACTATGCCGCCGAGAAACAGTGCGACATGGTGCTGATTGGCCAACGCGGTAAATCCAGGATGGAACAATGGCTGCTCGGCTCCGTATCGAAGCGGGTGGCCTCGTATGCGCACTGTACGGTTACTATCGTAAAATAGACCCAACCGAACATTGAGCATGGTCTGAGAAGCTGGTACGTCTCCACAAACTCTGGAGGACTGAAGGGAGGAAGCAGAACATGAAATTACAGCAAATCAAGGGAATCGCCAACTCAAGGGGTCTGAAAACAGGCAAGATGAAAAAGAGCGAGATCGTCCGGGCTATCCAGGCAGACGAAGGCAATGAACCTTGCTTCGATACCGGCAAATCCGCCGAATGCGGCCAATTGAACTGTCTGTGGCGTGAAGAGTGTGGGTAATAGAAACGACACGGGTACCCAGCCGACACCTCTTTATCCAATACTGAAAAGCCTGGCAGCCAGTCTGGACGAACTCGTCACAGTTGAAGGCATTGACCGCGACGCCTGCAAAGAACTTAAGGTAAAGCTCACTTCCCACACCTTCAACCTCCTCGTGGTCGGCCAGTTCAATCGGGGAAAGACCACCCTGATCAACGCGCTCATCGGTCAGGCTCTCCTGCCGGTAGGGGTGATCCCGCTCACCTCCGTGGTCACGGTGCTCTCCTATGGTGACGCGCCTATCATCAAGGTCTGCTTTCAGGACGGGCGCTGCGTGGAGACGCCACGGGAAAGCCTCGGCGAGTACGTCACGGAAAAGGGGAACCCGCACAACGTGAAGGGGGTGCGGGAAGTGGCAGTTTCCTACCCATCCCCCTGGCTCAAGGGTGGGGTGCGCCTCGTGGACACGCCGGGGATCGGTTCGGTCTACAGTCACAACACCGACCTGGCGTACCGGTATCTTCCACAAGCCGATGCCGTGCTCTTCCTCCTCTCGGCCGACCAGCCGGTAAGCCGGGCGGAATGCGACTTCCTGCGGGACGTGCGGGAGTATGCACAGAGGATTTTCTTCCTCCTCAACAAGGCCGATTACCTGTCGGAAACCGAGCTGCAGGATGCGGTCGCCTTCGCACAGACTACCATCGCCGAGGCGATGGGACAGGAGCCCTTCATCGCCCCCATCTCCGCGCGCCTGGCCCTTGAGGGAAAGCTCAACGGCTCGGCGGAGCTCATGAAAAGAAGCCTTCTCCCCCTCTTTTTCACCACGCTCCACAACTTTCTCCAGAAGGAAAAGGGAGAAGTGCTGGTCTCCTCAGTGGTCAGAAACGTCCTCCGGATCATCTCCCAGGCCCGCTTCCGCTGCGACCTAGAGCTGAAATCCCTGAGCACTCCCATTGATGAACTGGAGGAGAAAATCCGGATCTTCGAGGAGAAAAAGCAGGAGGTCATGCTTGCCAGGGAGGAGTACGCCCTCGTGCTTGAGGGAGAGGCCAAGAGGCTGGTTTCGAAGATCGTCGATCCCAACTTAGAGGTCTTCAAGGCCAACCTGATCCAGCAGGTCGACTCCAGCATCGAAAGGTACTTCACCGAGCATCAGGACCTCCCGGCGCGGAAGCTGAGCGAGGCACTGGAGCAGGAAATTATCGGGGAAATACGGGAGGCCTTCGACACCTGGCGGTCGGAAGAGGACGAGAAGGTGGGGAGGGTTTTCGATTCGCTCTGCTCGCGGTTCACTGTACGGATAAACGAAACGGTTGACGAGCTGTTCCGGTTCTCAGCCGAGCTGTTCGCCATCCCCTTCTCCTCTGTACAGGCTGATTCCCTCTGGTCCGTGGAGTCGGGGTTTTACTACAAATTCTGGAGCGAGCCGGGAAGCCTCAAGATCTTAACCTCATCCGTCATCCTCGCCCTCCCCAGGTTCTTAAGCGACCGGTTGATCCTGAAAAGGATGAAGGAGCATGTACAGGAAACGGTCGAGATGCAGTCGGGACGGGTGCGGCATGATTTTGCCGTGCGTCTGGACAAGAGCGTGCGGGCGTTCCGGCGCGAGATGCTGAGAAGGATCGAAGCGACGGTGGAGAGCATCGAGGCCGCTCTGCAAAAGGGGACGCAGCTGCGGCAGGCCGGTGAGACAGAGTTCGTGTCCCGCGGCAGGAGCCTTCAGGAGGCGGCGGAGAAGCTGGAGAACATACGGTGGCGGATTATGAAGCTCTCGGAAGAAACCGGTCCGCATTAGCCCAATCAATGTATCGAAGTGCGACAATCACCTTCCGTTAACCCTATTCATGTAACTATTGTTACATATTTTGCTTGACTGGTAATGGTTCCACGACGGTGCCGATGACCGCCGTGCGCAAGCGCAGGTCAGCCTGATCAACGAACTCAGACCTGATGTTTTCCTGATGCAGGAAGCAAAAGGATTCGATGCCAATGGTCGCGCATGGTTGTATGACCTGGAGGCAAGCATCGGCATGCGGGGTTTTCTCGCAGTCGCGCCGCGCACGGGGCAAAACCTTGCAATCTTTATCCGTGCGCCACTGCGACCGGCATCGTTTGATGTTGATGGAGCCAACTTCCATCACGCGCTGGCGACACTCAAGGCGGCATTGCCGGATGGTAGGACAGCGACTTTCATCACTGTCCATTTGTGTCCCAACGGCGCCGCGGTACGCCGCCGCGAGGCAGCATATCTCGCAGTCCATGCGGCGCCGGATAACCTCACCCTGGTTACCGGTGATTTCAACTCGGCTTCGCCACACGATCCGGAGCCGGAGGGCTTCGATGCTTTACCGGCTCAGCATCGCGCCCGTTATCTGGCTGACGATTTGCGCACCGCCGACCGGAGTGTGCTGGCACACCTTGAAGCAGCGGGCTGGGTGGACATCGGTCATGAGCTGGGCGGGTCAGGCGTACCGACAGTACCTACGGCGGACTTCATTGGTACTGAATTCGCCGTCATGCGCTGCGACTATCTGCTCGCATCGAAAGCGCTGGCAGACAGGGCAACGTCTTATGAAGTCATTCGTACCCCGGCAACCGACATGGCTTCCGACCATTACCCGATACTCGCCGAGTTCACGCTCTAGCAGTTCAGGAAGAACCTGAAAGGAAAGGCAGGCACAGATGGAAAAGGAGAGAGCCTATTTCGGTTTCAGCAAGAACGTCTTCTTCACGGGACTGGTCAGTTTCTTCATGGACGTCAGTTCCGAGATGATCTATCCGCTTGTCCCCCTGTTTCTCGCCAACGTGCTGGGAGTCAACAAATCACTCATCGGCCTGATAGAGGGGATCGCGGAATCCACCGCGAGCCTCCTCAAAGTTTTTTCCGGCTGGTTTTCCGACCGGATCGGCCGGCGGAAAAACCTGATGGCCATCGGCTACGGCATCTCCACCCTGAGCAGGCCTATCATGGCCACCGCCGGCGTCTGGCAGCAGGTGCTTGCCTCACGCTTCGTAGACCGCTTGGGGAAGGGTATCCGCACCGCCCCACGGGATGCGATCATCGCCGAATCCGCGGAAACTACCCATCTGGCCCGCGCTTTCAGCTTCCACCGCTCCATGGACACCATGGGGGCGGTGGTCGGCCCCGCCATCACCCTTTTTCTCCTCGGGCTGTTCAGCAACGACTACCGGAAGGTCTTCTGGCTCTCGATGATTCCGGGGGTAGTTGCAGTCATTCTGATCATCCTCTTTATCCAGGAGAAGAAACATCATCCCGCCGCTGACAAGGAGAAACCGCGGCTGACCCTCAGGCATTTTGACTGGAAGGTGAAGTTCTTCATAGTGATCGCCACCCTGTTCGCCCTGGGGAATTCCAGCGACGCCTTCCTGATCCTGCGGGCAGAGCAGATAGGCATCCCGACGGTGATGATCCCGGCGGTCTACCTAGTGTTTAATCTCGTCTACTCCCTGTCGGCCATCCCGGCAGGGATGGCGGCGGACAGGTTCGGCAAGAAACGGATCATCCTCCTCGGGTTCGTGCTCTTCGCCGGTCTCTATTACGGCTTCGCGGTCGCCGGGAGCACCGCCGCCATCTGGCTTCTGTTCGCCCTCTACGGCCTGTTCATGGGGCTCACCGAGGGAATACAAAAGGCCTTCCTCGCCACCATTATCCCGCCCGATTTCAAGGCGACCGCCTTTGGCGTCTACGCCACCGCCGTCGGGCTCGCCATGTTCCCGGCCAGCCTCATCGGCGGCTGGCTCTGGGACCACTTTTCACCAGCCGCCACCTTCTATTTTGGAGCGGCGACGGCCACATTGTCGGCGCTCTTGTTTATCGTGCTCATGCTTGCCATGGGGAGAACGGCCCAATCTGCTTAAGGCTATAAATAAACTGATGGAATCCACCGTGAATTTTCTTGACTCAAGTCGTGTGTTCCGTTATGCTTTGCCAAAATAAAATCGAACGGCGATGGAGTTCGCCATAAGCGCTTCCCCAAAGCTGATGACTCCTACCTTTATTATCAGGGTAGGAGTTTTTTGTTTTTGGGAGGTCGGATTGCCCGATATCTCTCCATGGTGGCCATGCCCGTTGAAGTAGCTGCCGGCGCGGCATGTGACTATCCCTTGTAAAAATCCCGGTTTTGCTGTGGGAGCTCTTCTTGCCAGTCAATGGAATTTCTCCACGCTGTGGCACTCCTCCTCATTACCATTGCTTATCTTGGCAGCACGTATGCCTGTCTTCCGTTTGCGCAGGCGGCGCGGTGCCGCAGAAGCAAGCGCTACTGCGAGAATGATCAGTGTCGTGCCACATGGCATTTCTGTTGCAAGACTACCCAAGGACTACAGGCACTCGCACTATATGAAACCTTCCCTCACACGGAGCAACCATACGCCGATGTCGATTGTACGTTCAGCCCTTTCCAGTGAGCGGCCTACCCGTTCCATGCAGAATCTTTCCGAACACTTCCGCATCGCCCGCCACGTCTTCCTCGTCGCAGCGCCCGTGGGGGCAATCGTCGGCGCTGCCATTGCGGGATACGACTACATCGTCAACGTCCTGCTGTGGGAGCAGTTCACGCACCGGTTCTCCCCGCTGGTTCTCTGCCTCCTGCCCATCGTCGGCATGCTCATTACCGGCTTGATCCTGACACTCTTTCGCGTCAAGTCTTCGTCAATGGCCGACGAGGTGGTACTCGCCTACCATCGGCCCGAGACGGGGATAGATTATGGCTCCGCCATCCCGAAGTTCAGCGCGTCCGTCGCGACCATGGGGTTCGGCGGGAGCGCCGGGATGGAAGGAGCGAGTAAGTGGGTGGGCGGGACCATCGCCTCGTTCCTGCAGTGGCGCATCAACAAGGTGAAAAAGCTGAAGCTGTTCCACGGCAGGGTCGAGACGACGATGCTGGCCGGTGCCGCTGCAGGGATAGCGGCCATCTTCAAGGCACCGCTGACCGGCGCGATCATGGGGATAGAGTCCCCCTACAAGCACGACCTGGCGCACGAATCCCTGATCCACGGCCTGGTGGCGGCATCCACGAGTTATGCGACATTTATCTGTTTCCGTCCTTCCCAGCCGTACTTCCCGGTCACCTTCACCTACCACCTCCAGGCGCGGGACCTGTTGCTCTGCATTCCCGTGGGGATTATCGGCGGGCTCCTGTCGCACCTGTTTCTCTGGACGTTGCGGCGAATCAAGCTGGGCTGGAAGCGCTCCGCCGCTCCCACTATGGTCAAATATCTGGTTGGCGGAATCCTGCTGGCGGCGCTGGCGCTGGCGGGGTTCTTCGTCGTGAGCGAGCCGGTCACGCTCCAGGCAGGGTTGCCGGTAGCCAATGCGCTTCTCACCGGCAAGTACACGCTCTGGATATGCATCTTCATCCTGTTTGCAAAGCTCCTCGCCACCGCATTGACGTTCGGCTCCGGCGGAGTGGGCGGTCTTTTCGTCCCTTCCGCCACGATAGGCGCGGCCATGGGGGCAGCCTGCGACCTGGCGCTGCAGCCGAGCCAGCCGGGGCTGTTCACCCTGGTGGGGATCGCCGCCTTCACCGGCGCGAGCTACAACAGCCTGCTCTTCGCCGCCGTCTTTATTGCCGAGGCGACCGGCAGCCCGGCGCTCGTCGTCCCGGGGCTCGTGGCGTCGTGCACTTCCTTCCTGGTTTCGGCCGGCATCTCGAACTCGGAATCGCAGCGGCACCGGCGGTATAGCGACGAAGCGGTGCTGGCGCGCATGGCGTGCCGCGACTGGATGACCACGCGGATCGTCGTGGCGCACCCGTCCGACCGTCTGGCGGATTTCATGGAGCGCTCCCTGATAGAGCATCCGTTTCAGGGTCTGCCGGTCGTGGAGCCAAAAACCGGCGGCTTCCTCGGTTTCACGGAACTCAAATCGCTGAAATCGGTGCCCAGAAGAGACTGGGCAACGACCGAGCTGTCGGAGATCATGGACCACACGGCCCGCACCATCTGCCCGACCCATTCCATGGCAGAGGCCGAAGCACTGCTGGCAGGGGGACATCATAACTACCTGCCGGTCGTCAACCCCCGTACCGACCAGTTGATAGGAATCCTCTCCGCAACCGATATCCTCCGCGCCAGGCATCACGCACAACGATTGCTCGAAGAGCAACAATCTCCTAACTTAGGTGAGGTCCGCCTCGTTGCGGTTCCTCACGCTCAGGCAGGCACAGAAAGGACGGACTGATGGACAATTTTCATTCGATGGCATCATTGCACGTTTACCTGAAGCAGGGCGACAACAAGCGTGCCGGCAGTTGGTGGGGGCGCATGTTCGAGAAGCCTCTCTCCACCCACTTGGTGTATGCGGCGCTGGAGGCGAAGATTACCCACGCCTCCGTTACCATGGGGAGGATTGGCTATACGAAAGGCGCCAACGCCGTTAGTCACGACAACAGCGACATGCCGATCCAGACGCTTCCGGTCTGCGTTGAACTTGTGGCGCCCAGAAGGATACTGGAGCAGTTCGTTCGCGATCAGCGCAAGCATCTCGTGGGGACGACGATGATGATGGTCGAAGGAATCCAGATGTCGAGCCTGCACATGACCGAAGTGGACGACGCCATCCGTAAAGCTCCCCATTCGGTCGAGTATATCACGGCAGGCGACGCAAAAATCCGCATTGATCATGTTCAGATCGAGGAGAAAACCTCTGGGGATGCGAGCGAGAAGAACGTTGCCTGAGGCGGCGGCATCAATCGATATTCTCGAATAACGCGCGGTTCACGTCCCGGCGTTTCCCGCGGTCAATATGGCCTCTGTCGATTTGACATTGTTCCTGTCCTGGACTAATCTTGTCAATAAACCGCTCCGGCGATGGAGTTCGCCATTAACCGCTTCGACCTGAAGCTGATGACTCCTACCTTTCATGTGCGAAGGTAGGAGTTTTTTTTATGCACTGGAATGTTCATATGGCCAGGACGGAAAGCCCCTCAACAGCACTGAACCCTCACCTCAACGAGAACAGCACCCTCGTGGATGAGATGCGAGCCCTGGTGAGCGGGAAAGAAAAAGAGTGACAGGGAGGCGGTATGCTGGAAATCGACATACCCGGCTACGGTTTAGTGGAGGTGGAGCACCTGGTGTCGGACTTTACCGGGACCCTCTCGGCAGACGGCGGGCTCCTGTCGGGAGCCAGGGAACTGTTGAATCGGATCGCACGGATCGTGAAAGTACACGTGGTGACGGCGGATACTTTTGGCACGGCGCGAACGGCGCTTGAAGGGGTGGAATGCACATTGGCCGTCCTCACGGGGGAAGACGTTGATGTGCAGAAGGAGTGGTTCGTCAGGGACCTCGGCGCGGAACATGTCATCGCCATCGGCAACGGCAACAACGACCGGTTGATGCTCAAGCTGGCGCGGATCGGCATCGCCGTCAGCGAGAAGGAGGGATGCGCCATAGCCGCCCTGACGAACGCGGACATCCACGTGAATAACATAAGAGACGGGCTCGGGCTTCTCCTCAATCCGCTGAGACTCAAGGCAACTCTACGATCTTAAAAAAAATGGAGGAACCTGGATGCAGGTGGTGGTGCTTATCGCATTCTTCGGGGCGCTCGGCTGCGTCAGCCGCTACTATCTGTCGGGGTGGGTCTATAATATTCTCGGCAGGAGCTTCCCCTATGGGACCTTCGCCGTCAACATCCTTGGGGCGTTCATCATCGGCCTCATCATGGAGTTCAGCATGCGAAGCACCCTCATCCCGGCAAATCTCCGTACCGGCTTCACCATCGGCTTTCTCGGCGGTCTCACCACCTTTTCCACCTTCAGCTATGAGACATTCAGGCTCTTGGAGGAGGGTGAATTCCTTATAGCTTCGACCAACGTCTTGCTAAGCGTCCTCACCTGCCTTCTCTTCACCTGGCTTGGTATAATTGCGGCACGTTACCTATAGGAGGTCACCATGTCAAAGTTTATCGGCGAAAAGGTTCTTATGCGGATTTTTACCGGAGAATTAAAGAAGCACGGCCACATACCACTTTATGAAGCGTTGGTGGATTTATTCCGGAAGGAGGGCTTTGCCGGCGCGACCGTCCTGCGTGGGATATCGGGGTTTGGCTCGCACCACGTGTACCACACACATAAGCTGCTGGAGCTCTCCGTTGACCTCCCTATAGTGATCGAGGTAGTGGAGACGCAAGAGAAGATTGACGCAATCATGCCGAAGGTTGACGAGATGGTTGAAAGCGGCCTGATTACCCTGGAGAAGGTAAATGTGATCCGCTATACCCAAAAGCAGTGGGGAACGCAATCTTAACAAAAAGGAGGGCGACGTGAGTACTATTTCAGAAGTTTATGCTAGGGAGGTATTGGATTCGCGGGGGAACCCGACCATTGAGGTCGAGGTGCAGCTCGAATCGGGCAGCACGGGACGGGCCATCGTCCCGTCAGGTGCGTCAACAGGCGAACGGGAGGCTCTGGAACTGCGCGACGGCGACAAATCCCGCTATCTGGGAAAAGGGGTTCAGAAGGCGGTAGCGAACGTCAATGGAGAGATCGCCGATGCTGTCATAGGTTTGGATGCGAGTGACCAGGCAGGGCTTGATGGAAAGATGATTGAACTTGACGGCACGGAAGGCAAGCGCAGACTCGGTGCCAACGCCATTCTAGGAGTATCATTGGCAACAGCAAAAGCGGCTGCCGAGGAGGCGGGGCTTCCCCTTTACCGATATATCGGCGGCACCAACGCAAAAGAGCTCCCCGTGCCGATGATGAATGTCTTGAACGGCGGCGCCCATGCCGACAACAATGTGGATATCCAGGAATTCATGATCGTACCGGCCGGGGCACCCACTTTTGCCGAGGCGCTTCGCTGCGGCGCGGAAGTGTTCCATTCCCTGAAGAATATCCTGAAGATGCAGGGATACAGCACGTCCGTCGGCGACGAAGGGGGATTTGCGCCGAACCTCCCCTCGAATGAAGAGGCCCTGATGGTGATCCTGGAGGGGATCGTGGCGGCGGGATACAAGCCGGGTGCGGATGTTTTCCTCGCCCTTGATCCAGCTGCGTCGGAATTCTTTGAAGACGGTTATTATATGATGAAGGCGGAAAGCGAACCGAGGAAAACTGCGGACCAGATCATTGACTTCTATGAAAACCTGGTCAACAAGTACCCCATCGTTTCCATCGAGGACGGCATGGCGGAAAACGACACGGACGGCTGGAAAAAGATCACCGAGCGCCTGGGAAGTCGCATTCAGCTTGTCGGCGATGACAATTTCGTGACTAACGTCAAGCTTCTGAAGGAAGGGATCGAGAACGGGATTGCCAACTCCATCCTCATCAAACTGAACCAGATCGGCACCCTGACCGAAACCCTCGATACCATCGAGATGGCAAAGCGCGCTGCCTACACGACGGTAATCTCCCACCGTTCCGGCGAAACCGAGGACACGACCCTGGCCGACCTCGCGGTGGCCGTCAATGCCGGCCAGATAAAGACCGGCTCGCTCTGCCGCACCGACCGGATCTGCAAATACAATCAATTGCTGCGGATCGAGGATGAATTGGGAAAGACCGCCCTGTTCAGGGGAAAGGACATATACTCTAAGTTTCGCCGGTAGCTTAGGAAAGAACTGATTTAATGACGATGATCTCCTGTTCTGAGGCTGGAGGTTCGAAGTCACGTGAGCTGATTGTATCGATGGAGCACGAATCGCTGGAAGACAGGAATTCCTTCATCAACCGCGGGGACCGAACATGATGATCGCCATCCCGCTCAAGGTGACGGCGGAGCCGAGCAGGTCCCAGCGGTTCGGTTGCACCCCGTCCACCAGCCAGAGCCAGGCAAGCGCTGTGGCGACGTAGACCCCGCCGTAGGCCGCATAGACCCGTCCCGCCTCCGCTGAGTGGAGGGTCAGCAGCCAGACGAAAAGCCCCAGGGAAAGAATGGCCGGCGCCAGCACCCAAGCCGGCGCCCGGTTGTTGAGCCAAAGCCAGGGCAGATAGCAGCCGGCGATTTCCGCCACAGCAGTTACCATAAACAGGAGCATGACGGAGACTACTCTCATGAAGGGATACCTTTCCGCGGGAATCCTACGGAATCCGCCGATGGGATTGCCTGCGCCATGTTGTCGCAGATAAACAGGCTTTCAGCCTTGAGAAAGATGCTGATCGGCACTTCCTCGGCGATGCCGAGTTTGCGGAAGGCATAGTCGGGAACTTCGATCTCGATGGCTGGACCGTTGCCGGCGGGCGTAAAGACCACGCAGTGGCTCGCCCCACGCATGAAAAGTTGGGCAACGGTGCCGTGGAGGATATTGTCCCGGCTCCTGCTCTCCAAACCCGGTCGGATGATCATCACGTTTTCGGCACGAATACCCGCCGTGCGGGAGCTGCCTGGACGAAGGGAGTCGTTGAGTCCGGCTGGGCTGCGGAGTTTGAGGTCGGTGCCGAGGGAGGGACAGTCCACGGTGATCTCCCGCTCCCCCACATGCGTGACCGTGACGGGAAAGAGATTGCGGATGCCGAAATAGCGGGCCACTTCCAGGGAGGCAGGGCGTTCGTATATCTCCCTCACCGGACCGCTCTGCCGAACGATCCCACCCAGGAGCACCGACATGGCATCGCCCAGGAAAAACGCCTCTTCGGTGTCGTGGGTGACCATGAGGACCGTAAGCCCGTGGTTTTTCTGGAGATCCTTGAGGACAAAGAGAAGCTCCCGCCGTAACCCCTCATGGAGGGCCGAAAATGGCTCGTCGAGCAGAAGAAAGCGATTTCCGGTGGCCAGCGCCCGAACCAGTGCCACCCGTTGGCGCTCTCCTCCACTCAGGTTGGCGACGGAGCGGTCGAGGAGGCCCCCAATGCCGACCGACTCCACAAGGCTCGCCACCAGCGCGGCATGGCCGCCGTCGCTGATTCCCCGCACCTTGGCACCGAAGAGGATATTTTCCCGTACCGACAGGTGGGGGAAGAGCGCCAGGTCCTGCGGCACATAGGATAACCCCCTGGCCTCGATGGGAAGAGTTGTGATGTCTCTTCCGTCCAGGAGAATGGAGCCACGGCTCGGGCGCCGGAAGCCGATGATCGACTCAAGGAGCAGGCTCTTGCCGCTTCCCGTGGCGCCGACCACGGCATGGCACCCGGACGTGGGAACCGTCAGGTTGACCCTGTCCAGGAGAAACCGCCCCGCCGCGACGCTCAGACCCCTTACCTCAAGCATTGGACCTCCTACCGGTAAGAGCCCGAACTGTCAGGAGGGTGAAGAGGCCGATGGTCGTCAGGATCAGGATCAGGGCCACCGTCCCCTCGATGTTGGCGGTGGAGAGCTGCATGAAGATGGCGATGGGGAGGGTTTCGGTGCGCATGGCCATGGTTCCCGCCAGGGTGATGGTGGCGCCGAACTCGCCGACCGCCTTGGCCCAGGTGAGGATTGCCGCAGCCATGATTCCCCGCCGGCAGAGGGGAAAGGTGACCCGGGCAAAGGCAAGGGCGGGGGAGGCCCCCAGAGTGCGGGCCACCTCCTCGTAACGCAGCGGTATTTCATCGAGGGCCGCCTTGATCAACCGGGTGGCTACGCCGGCCGTGGTGACGAACTGGGCCAGGACGACGCCACCGGGAGAGAAGACGATCCGCGCCACGTTGTCCTGGAACCACTGTCCGGCTGGAGTGGTGAACAAGATGAGGAGCATGGCGCCGAGGGCCGCCGGCGACACGATCATCGGGAGTTCCAGCATAGTGTCTATGAGCGTCTTGCCGGGGAATTGATGACGCGAAAGGGCATAGGCGGCGGGAAGCCCCACCAGCACCGAGAGGAGCGTAGCCGCCGTGGCAGCGGTGAGGCTTAGGCGGATGGCGAACCAGGTCCGTTCCGAAAGGATCGCCTCGCTGAAGGCTCCGCCGCGAAAAAAGTAGAAGAGGGTTGCGATCAGTACCCCGTAGAGCAGGAAGATGCCGGCTGCGCAGAGGATTGAAAGACGTTTCCAGGTCACTTGCCGCCCCATTCACGGGGCAGGACGTATTCTCCCCCCACCGGCTTCTTCTCGCCAATCCAGGCACCTGCCTCGGCCGGGGTCATGAAGTAGTGGTATTTCCGGTAAACTGCCTGGCCTTCGGGAGAGATGAGAAATGCGATGAACTTGCTGGCCAGGGCCTTGTTTTTCGTGTATGCAGAGACGGCGGCCGGGATATAACCGATGCGGCTTATCTCGTGTTTCTTTAGGGGGATGGTTTCGATCCGTGCCGGGTCCCAGTGTTCAAAGACGCTCCAGCCTATGACCGCGTCCACTGCTTTGAGTGAGACCGCTGTAGCGGTCTTTTCGCAGCTCTCCGTGTAGTTGATCAGGTTCTTCCTGAAGGCGGCCTTTTCGGCCGGAGTTAGATGTTTTTCAATGGTTTCCACGGCGTAGAGCCCCACGCAGACCCCCTCGGGGTTGGCGATGGCCACCCGCAGTCCGGGGCGGGTCAGGTCGCGGAGCGAGCGTATCTTTTTCGGGTTCCCCTTCTGCACGTTTATGGCCTGGACCAGATAGACCACATTACGTTCGGTCTCAGGGAAAATCGCCCCCTTCTTTTTCGCCAGCTCCATGAAATCCGAAGAGCCGGGGAAATAGACATCCCCCTGTTTCCCCAGCATCATCTGCGAAAGGACATACCCCGACCCGCCGAACACAAGCTCAACCTTTACCCCTGTCTTTTTCTCAAATGCCCGTGCCGCTTCTTCCGTCGCCGGCTTGCTCGCTGCGCCAGCAAAAACAAGAAGCCTCTCCTCAGCCTGGGATTCCCCCCCGACACCAGCGATAAGAATAGCAGTTACAAGGAAACACACTGCTGCACAGACCAACCTGTTCACAACCATACCGCACTCCTTTCGCTTTGATTCCGATTTCCCGACAGGCATTGCTGGCGGTCAAGCGTGTCGCCATAACGAAGCTCCCCCGTCCCAAACAGCACTTCGTTGTCTGGATGGCTCTTATTGAAGCTTTTCCTGACGATACCAAGGCGACATATTTATGTCATATGCGCCATCATAATGTCAATACCCGCTATAAGCACAGTGCATGCCAAGACTTCACTACGCCAAGTGCCCTGAAAATGGGCAGTATCGATGGTCCATGCTGACGCATGATCAGCTTTGTATCAGCGACATGCGACTGATTTTTAAGCAGATGCCGGAAAAGTCTGCAGGACTCGTCGGTAGAAAATGCGCTGATAGCAGAACGGGAGAAGCGACGCTGGTCGACTAAAAAAGATGCATAATGCCAAGACAGGAGGATGTTCAAACGGTTTAGTCTTTGCAGGCGGGAGAGAGACATCAGGATTAGAGCTGATTCTATCTATAGGATCGGTGAATCACGGCTTTATCAACTCACCCGTATCTTTGACATCGTAACCGGGCAGGTCACCAATTATGCCTCGCAAGGATTTCGACCGGACCACTTCAACAAGGGCTCGAACCCGTGAATCTTCCAGAGAAGCCTCCGGAATGCAAAGGTCATATGCTTCCTCGCGGACAGAAATGAATTGCAAGCCGGCTTCTTCGGATACCAGCCGCAACGAAATTCCCGCATCGGCCCAGCCTGACCGCACGGCTTCAACCACACCCCGATGGTCCCTTGCCACGTGAGCGGGAGCAGCAGCACCCTGGAGCAATTCATCGAGAACCTGCCTGGCGCCAGACCCCGGTTCCCGGCCTATCCAGCGTACGTCTCCCGCAAGTACCTGATCGACCGTATTTAGTCTCAGACCTGGCGCCAGCGCCAGACCTTCCTGCCAGTTTGTCACTCTAAGCAGCCTGAACGGTACGTTGAGAATATCCTTCGCCACTTTGGCATTTTTTTCGGGCGTCCGGCTTTCCGCCAAGTGAAGCCCGGCAATGTGCACCAGGCCATCCCGCAGGAGCTGCAGCGATTGACGGCTTGATCTCGGCAGAACCAGCATCCGGAAGTCCGTAGTTCTGGCATATTCTGCCGCCAGGAGTCCGATCGCAGGATCACAACAGGCCACTACAAGTGTCTTCATTGGATCGACAATCGGACTATCGAGCAACCTGCCGTCCCGATAAACACCATCATGGGGCAGCATGCCGAGAGGGGATGGTTCAACAGGAAACAGCAGCAGGTTGCCGTCAATAAAAGCACGCCAGTAACGGCAGGGCTCGTGGGCCGGTGGCCACGCCCATCTTTCTTTGTCGAGATTATTGAGCTGAAAGATATCCTCAACCCTACAGCTGAAAATTTTCGCCAGGGACAAGGCAGCCGCTGTGGACGGCACCAGCTTCCCCATTTCGATGGCGCTGACGCCTGTACGCGAGAGTCCCGCCTTCTCGGCCAACTCCTGCTGGGACCAGCCCCGCTCCTCTCGGAATTGCTTGATGAGGTTATGTAAAGGAAAATCCTCTTTTGCCATATTTATGAAGCGTATGGCATTATTCTGCCACTTGCAAGCCAAAATATCGTTGCGCTCAACAATGCTGTCTGTTCACTCGTTTTGAACATATGAAAAATTGAACATTATTTCATGCTATTCCCTGCCTGACATGATGGTCCTGTTCTGATATTTTTAACACTTTGCCCTTCCAGAAACCGCTCGATTTTCTCCAGGCTCTTCCGGAACGGCTTGTGTCGTCCGCTCAACCAGTCGGAAAGCTGTTCGGGATCGCGCCCCATTGCTTCTCCCAACCGTTCAAGACTCATTCCATGAACCCGTTTGAACCACGCAAGCCGACCGACAGTGTCGTCAGGGCAATCGAACGGAACATATCCTAGAAAATTAATGATTTTTGGGTTATATTGCAGTTCAGGTTCGACACCGTGCTCCCAGTTCCAGATAGAGGACTCGGTGACACCGATGATCTCGGCAACCTCACGCTGGAGGAGACTGAGATCCATCCGTTTTTTCCTGATGTGCTCGCCGATGGTGAGGGGATGCTCGGGATACCAGATAAGCGGCTGTTTTTGCAAGGGAATGGCGATTGAAAACGTATGGCGGCGGGACAGCGAAAAGTAGGAAAAGGTGCACACACCCCTGCAAGTGCGGCCAAAGTGGCGAAAATTCAGCTAGTTGCACCTGCACGCCGCGCGAGATCCACCAGTACCGTTCGAGAATTTCCGGTCCGCTCCTCGACCGGATCGACATCCACATCGAGGTGCCGGCGGTGAAGTACCGGGAGTTGGCGGACCGGGCGGAGGGGGAGAGCTCGGCGGAGATCGTCAAGCGGGTGGAACTGGCGCGGGATATCCAGCTGGAGCGCTTCAAGGGGACGAAGGTCCACTGCAACGCCCACATGGCGTCACGCCAGATCAGGAAGTTCTGCGAGCCGGATGCGGGCGGGCATCGGCTCTTGGAGGTAGTTACGGAAAAGCTCGGCTTCTCGGCCCGGGCTTACACCCGCATCCTCAAAGTAGCGCGGACCATCGCCGACCTGGAATGTACGGAAAGCATCCGAGAGCAGCATATCGCCGAGGCGATCCAGTATAGGAGCCTGGACCGGAAGTCTATATAGCCGCCGCCTTTCTTATCCCCCTTTGCCATAATTGCCTGTACCATCATTCCCCATTACTTACCCTGCCTTCTATGTCCCCTGTGATCCTCGGGGTTACAAGCGCGAAAAAACAGTTGATAACTTCTAGACGACCGGTCTATTTTATAACCATGGAAAAGAAAGACACAAGAGCCGAAATTATTTCCATTGGCATGGGATTGATCTCCCTTCACGGTTACAACGCCACCGGCATCGACATGATACTGAAGCAGGCCGGGGTGCCGAAGGGATCATTTTACTACTACTTCGGCAGCAAGGAGGAGTTCGGTCTGGCAGTAATCGACCACTTTGCCGAACGCTACGACCAGAAGCTCGACACCTTCCTGAACGACGAGGAGGTGACGCCCCGGAATCGTATCCGCAATTACCTGGAGCACGGGCTGGCAAGTCTCACCCAGAATCAGTGTTCCAAGGGGTGCCTTATCGGCAATCTCGGGCAGGAGTTGGCCGATCAGAACGAGCGCTTCCGTACCCGACTCGACGAAATTTTCCGCTCATGGAAGGAGCGTTTTGCTGCCTGTCTGCGTGAAGCGCAACGGGCGGGGGAATTGGCGCCGGACGCCGACCCTGCCGTCATCGCGGGGTTTATTCTCTCAGGGTGGGAGGGGGCGATCCTCCGGGCCAAGGTGATGAAGTCGCCTCAGCCTCTGCGGGATTTCATCGATACCCTCTTTGTCACGGTGCTGCGGAAATAAAAAAATTTTGCTCTTTAACTAGACGACCGGTCTAATACAAATCTGGTCTACATTACAAAGGAGGAATTATGCAAGTCGTGGCATTCAACGGAAGTCCCAACAAGGAAGGCAATACGTGGCAGGCGCTGAAGATGGTGACAGCGGAACTTGAAAAGGAGGGGATCGAGACCGAGATCGTACATGTCGGCAACAAGGCCATAAGAGGCTGTGCTTCTTGTTACCAGTGTGTGAAGAAAAAGAATGAGCAATGTGTGTTGCCTGGTGACGAGGTCAACGAATGGATTCAGAAGATGAAACAGGCGGACGGAATCATTCTGGGCTCCCCGGTGCATTTCTCCGCCATCGGCGGGACCATGAAATCGTTTCTAGATCGCGCCTTCTTCGTAACCAGCGTTAATGACAGCATGCTCCGCCACAAGATTGGAGCCGCAGTGGTTGCGGTGCGGCGTTCCGGCGGCTTGCCAGCGTTCGACCAGTTGAATAACTTCTTGAACTACGCCGAAATGCTGATGCCGACATCAAACTACTGGAACGTGATTCATGGCCGAATTCCGGGTGAAGTGACCCAGGACATGGAGGGAGTACAGATCATGCGGGTCCTGGGGAAGAACATGGCCTGGCTGATGAAACTGGTGGAACAAGGCAAATGGGCCATCACCCCGCCGCAACGTGAAGCCAAAACGTTCTTCAACTTTATTCACTGAATACCAACCAAAAGGAGACAACAGAATGACCGCATTGGGATGGATCGGACTTGGACACATGGGAACTCCCATGGCAATGAACCTGCTGCAGGCTGGGCACAGGGTGAACGCCTACAACCGCTCCCGCGACAAGGCGACGACGCTGGCGGAGTCAGGGGCTGCCGTACTCGGCTCGCCAAGGGAAATCGTAGAACAGTCGGACATAGTGTTCATCATGCTGTCCGACTCATACGCGATACGCTCCGTATTGACTCAGGCCGATGGCGTGCTTGAGGCGGTGACACCGGCTAAGGTGATCGTGAACATGAGCACCATTGCGCCGGAAGATGCCGTTGCGTTTGCGAAACTGGTGTCCGAAGGAGGCGGGAAGTACGTCGATGCGCCCGTTTCCGGCTCAGTGGGCGCGGCAAAGGCGGGCCAGTTGGTCATACTGGCCGGCGGAAAAAAGGCCGCGATAGATGCTTGCCAACCTTATTTCGACATTCTCGGCAAGGAAACCATTCGTTTCGGCGCAACCGGCACGGGGAGCTCGGCAAAATTGGCGATCAATCTCCTGCTGGGCGTCATGGGCCAGGGGATTGGCGAAGCCGTGCTGCTTGCGGAGAACTCGGGAGTGGATAAGGAGAAATTTCTGGAACTGATTTCAAAATCAGCCCTGAACAGCCCCTTCTTTCAACTGAAAAAGGATATGTACGGCGGAGACGAATTCCCCGCCGCCTTCATGGTCGAACTGATGTCCAAGGATTTGGGGCTGGTAAAGGTCGAGGCCGACCGCCAAGGGACGGCGTTGCCGCTGGCCGAAGCGGCGGACAGGACCTATCGTGCGGCAAAGGAACACGGAAAAGCCGGATTGGATATGGCGGCGGTTTACCTGGAGCTAAGAGATCAAAACAAAGGCAGCTATTTTCAACAGGAAAGGAGACCTGCACTGAGCGATATCATCTGGCCCGAGCAGTATATGCCGGGCACAACCGACAACTATGTTTCTAACGAGATCGTCGTGGCTGGCCTGACCGCGGCCGATGTCTGGCCGTTCCTCAACAACACCTCGGCATGGCCGACCTACTACAGCAACGCATCGGAGATCCGTTTCCACGACGGCTCAGGTCCCGAGCTGAGCCAAGGCGCCCGCTTCCGCTTCACCACCTTCGGTTTCCCGGTTGAGGCGGAGGTTACCGAGTATGAGCCGCCCATCGCGGGCAAGCCGGCACGAGTGGCCTGGCATGGCTGGGTGGAGGGGGATGCCGAGACGAGGCTGGACGTTCACCACGCCTGGCTGTTCGAGGACCTTCCCGGCGGTCGAGTACGGATTCTTACCCAGGAAACGCAGAAAGGGAAGCCTGCCCAGGAACTGGCCCGAACCAAGCCTAACCCCATGCTCAATGCTCACCAGGAGTGGATCGATGGGCTGGCCAGCGCCGCGGTCCAGCGGAGGCGTTTCTAGGAGTATTACCGATGAAGATTATCAGATATCTGGATGAAGGCCACGTTCGCTGCTACGGGATCGTCGATGACAGGGGTGTTCACCCCTGTCACGGCACCCCCTTTACCCGACTGATCCGCCAATCTGCCGTCCTCGACCTTGCCGACGTGAAGCTTTTGCCGCCGGTTGATCCACCGAACATTATCTGCCTCGGGCTCAACTACCGGGAGCACGCCGCGGAGACCGGCCACCCGCTGCCTGCCGAGCCACTGGTCTTCATAAAGGCGACGACCGCGCTGTGCGGTCCGGGAGACCCTGTCATCCTGCCCGAGCTGTATCCCGATAAGATCGATTACGAGGCTGAATTGGCCATCGTGATCGGTAAGAGGGCAAGGAACATTCCGGAAGATAAGGCTGACGAAGTAATCCTCGGCTATACTGCCGCAAACGACATATCTAACCGGGCGGTCCAGTTTACCGACGGCCAATGGGCGCGGGCGAAGAGCCATGACACCTTTTGCCCGGTCGGCCCCGCCATCGTCACCGATCTGGACGCCGGCAACCTTGACATCATCTGCCGCCTGGACGGGGAGGTGATGCAGGCTTCCAACACCTCCGACATGATATTCCCGGTGCGGCGGATTGTCTCGCACCTTTCCCACTGCTTTACCCTTCTCCCCGGCACGCTGATCCTGACTGGTACCCCAAGCGGGGTCGGCTTCATGCGAAAGCCACCTGTTTACCTTCGTCCCGGGCAAGTTGTGGAAGTCGAAATCGAGGGGATCGGCACCCTGGTCAACCCGGTGGTTGGATAAACATCTCTCTGGATGCGTTAAGGGGTAAAGTCTCGGAAACTTCCCAGCTTGGCTTTGTTTGTCTTTGATCGTTCAATAAAATAGCATGTTCACTGGTTTTGAACATGTTATTTTATTGAACATTATGACCTTCCTGCCCCCTTAACCCTGCTTCTAAAAACCGCTCGATCCTCTCCAGATTCTTGCAGAACGGCCGTCGCTCCCCACTCAGCCACTCCTGCAATTTGCAAAATCCGGAGTAGACTGGACACCCATTCCGATCTGAACTGGACACCGATTCCGGAAAAGAATGGACAGTCATTCCGGTTCTGAGTGGACAGCGATTCCGGTTTTTACTGGACACTTTTTCG
>JAJZUC010000074.1 GCA_021847245.1 Deltaproteobacteria bacterium
CGGTGAAGGACCGCTGCTGCTACTGCGCCGACAAGACCGGCCACACCATCCTCCACACCCTCTTCGAGCAGTGCCTGCGCCGGGGGGTGACCTTCTTCAACGAGTACTTCCTCCTCTCCCTGGAGCAGGCCGACGGCGCGTGCCAGGGGGTCATCGCCCTGAACATGCGCACCGGCGCCATCGAGACCTTTGTGGCGCCGGTCGTGATCCTGGCCACCGGGGGCCACGCCAAGATGTACTGGAACCGCTCCAGCAACGCCGCCGGCAACACCGGCGACGGCCAGGCCGCGGCCCTGCGGGCCGGCATCCCCCTGAAGGACATGGAGTTCATCCAGTTCCATCCGACGGGGTTGCGCAAGAGCGGGCTCCTGGTGACCGAGGGGGCCCGGGGCGAGGGGGGGTATCTCCTGAACCGCCACGGCGAGCGCTTCATGGCCCGCTACGCCCCCCAGAAGATGGAGCTGGGTCCCCGGGACCTGGTGGCCCGCTCCATGGAGACCGAGATCCGCGAGGGGAACGGCTTCGAGAGCGATGCCGGGAGCTACATCGAGCTGGATCTGCGCCACCTGGGGGCCGAGGCGATCAGGAAGAAGCTCCCCCAGATCCGGGAGCTCTCCATGCACTTCGAGGGGGTCGATCCCATCGAGGAGCCGATTCCCGTGCGCCCCACGGCCCACTACGCCATGGGGGGGATCGACGCCACCATGGCGAAGACCGCGGTCCGCGGCGTCTATGCCGTGGGGGAGTGCGCCTGCATCTCCGTCCACGGGGCCAACCGGCTGGGGGGGAATTCGCTCCTGGACATCCTGGTGTTCGGGAAGCTCGCCGGGCGGGAGGCGGCTCTGGAGGCCCCGGAGCAAAAGGCCCACGGGATCACCCCCGCCGCGGTCAGGAGGGTGACCGACGAGCTCAGGTCGTACACCTCTCACGAGCGGTACGAGCGCTACGGGATCCTCCGGGAGGGGATGGGGAAGGCCATGGGGGACAACGTGGGGATCTACCGGGTCGAGGAGCGGCTCCGCAGGGGGGTCGAGGAGATCCGGGTCCTGCGGGAGCGCTTCCGGCGCATCAGGCTCTTCGACCCGGGGAGCGTCTACAACACCAACCTGATCCAGATCCTGGAGCTGAAGAACATGCTCGACCTGGCCCTCTGCGTGGCCGTCACCGCCCTGGAGCGGCAGGAGAGCCGGGGCTCCCACTACCGGGAGGACTTTCCCCGGCGGGACGACGGGGCGTGGCACCGCCACTCCCTCTGCACCATGGGGGAAGACGGCGAGGTCCGCCTTGCCCACAAGGCCGTAACCATGGGGAAACATCCCCTGGAGACAAGGAGCTACTAATGGAAAGGCGAGAGGTTTCCTTCCGCATCTACCGGTACAACCCCCAGGCGGACCGCACCCCCTTCTACGACAACTTCCGGATCGCGGTGGAGAAGGGGATCACCATCCTGCGGGCCCTGAACCACATCAAGGAGCACCTGGAGCCGCGCCTCACGTTCCGGGCCTTCTGCCAGGCGGGGATCTGCGGCTCCTGCGCCGTGCGCATCAACGGGGTCGCAAGGCTTGCCTGCACGACCCAGGTCTGGGATCTCCTCACGGGGAGCGGCGATGACCCGATCCTCATCGAGCCCCTGGGGAACCTGGAGGTGATCCGGGACCTGGTGGTGGACATCGACCCGATCATGGAGAAGCTCAAGCGCAACTACAGCTGGGTCAGGCCGGCCATCCCCGAGGAGGAGATGGGGCGCAGGGAGCACCTCGTGAGCGACGAGGAGTTCGAGACCATCAACGCCGCAAGCGACTGCATCCTCTGCGGGTCGTGCTACTCGGAGTGCAGCATGATGGGGGTGAACCGCAGCTACATCTCTCCGCCTGTGCTCCTCAAGGCATTCCGGATGAACAACGACACCCGCGACACCCTCGGCTGCCAGCGGCTGCGGGAGGCGACCGCCGACAACGGCCTGTGGGACTGCACCCACTGCCACAGGTGCACGGAGCACTGCACCAAGAAGATCCCGATCATGGACGGCATCCATCGCCTGCGGGAGGAGGCCTTCGCGCGGGGGATGACCCACTCGGAGGGGGCCCGCCACGCCCGCGCCTTCTACGACGACATCCGCGACCTGGGGAGGCTGAAGGAGGTCACCCTGCCGCTTCGCACCAAGGGGGTGCTCGGGAGTCTCAAAATGGTTCCCCTGGCGGTCAGGATGGGGCTCAAGGGGAGAAGGCCCCCCCTGCTGGCGAAGCGGATCCCCGAGATCGGGAGGGTGAGGGAGATCTACCGGAGGCTGGAAGCGAACCGGTGCGGGGAGGCTGTAGGGGCAATTCATGAATTGCCCCAACGGCCGGCGTCGCGAGGCGGGAGGTGTCTATGAAATACGCCTATTTCCTGAGTTGCATCAACGAATCCATGACCAAGGAGGTGGACCGCGCCCTGAACCTGTGGAAGAAGGACCTGGGGATCGAGCTGGTCAACCTGGAGAGGGGGACCTGCTGCGGGGGGAGCAACCTCGACTACGTGAGCCCCGACCACTTCCTCGCCGTCAACGGGCGCAACCTCGCCCTGGCGGAGCAGCTGGGGCTCGATCTCGTGACCTCCTGCAGTACCTGCCTCCTGACCCTGCGCCGGGCCAGGCACCTCCTGGACACCTCGGCCGAGAAGCGGGAGCTGGTGAACGCCCTCCTGGCGGACGAGGGACTTCGCTACGGCGGCACCAGCGACGTGAAGCACCTCCTCTGGGTGCTCACCGAGGATTACGGGCTGGAGCGGCTCGCCGCCAAGGTCACCACCCCCCTGCGGGGGGTCCGCTTCGCCCCCTTCTACGGCTGCCACATCCTGAGGCCCTCCGCGCTCCTGGGGAGGGACGACCCCGCCGCCCCCTCCTCCCTGGAGCGCCTGGTGGAGGCCCTCGGCGCAAGCCTCGTGGAGTACGGCTCCAGGAACAAGTGCTGCGGCTTCCATACCCTGCTCGTGGCGGAGAGGCAGTCCCTCGCCATGACGGGAAACGCCCTGGAGGAGGCGGTGCGGGCCGGGGCCGACTACATCGTCACCCCCTGCCCCCTGTGCCACACCGCCCTCGATGCCTACCAGGACAAGGCCCTGGACGGCAGGGACGTTTCCCGCAACATCCCGGTGCTGCACCTCTCCCAGATGATCGGCCTGGCCCTGGGGTATTCCGGAAAAGAACTCGGCCTGGACCGCCACATGATTGCCGCATAGCTGATTTTTCCGAGGTGGAGCGAGCGCCTGCTGCCATGGGCGCTCCTTTCGGAGGCCGGGGGACGCCCCGGCCTTTTTTTTCGGCCGTAACCCTTCCCTCCCATATGTTACCGGCAGGTAACGCCAACACGGCTCCCCATCCCTTCCAGCGCACGATCCCGTCCCGGCAAAATCTCGCAATATCAAAGAGTTACAACTTTTTATCTCGCCCGGCGCATTTGGTACGTCACTTGCCATTATGAAATCACACCAAGATTTCCGGATGCCGCAGCCATCGTTTCACAGGGAGGTGACGGTCATGGGAAATATTCTGGAGCTGGTTGGCGGTCCCCCTGCATCGGGAAAGAGCACCTACGTTCGGGCAAAGTACGGAGACAGGGGCACCAGGGAGTTTGTGCACCTCGACTATGACGCAATGGTGGTCAAGGAAGTGGAAAGGTCGTGCGGAAGAGTCGCAGAGCAGGATGTCAGGGATCACGTCAGCATGGTGTACGGCTTCGAGAGATCGACGGCAATCTACGGCTATGCATCGAGGGTGACGGTGGACTGGCCCTTCTGCGTCTCGAAACGGGCCGAGGAGTATATCTCGATCGGCCGCAATGCCGATCGTTTCATCGAATGCAACTTTTTCACCGCCCAGGCCACCGAGGCGTGGAAGAGATCGCTGACCAGGCATGTGGCCGGCGAATACAACGCCTTCACGGTCTTTCTCAACAAGGATACCGACATCGCCGAAGCCCTGCGCCCCAGCTTCAGGATCTTCCTGGAGGCCCATCGCGACATGCCGGCATCCGTTGAGAGGATCTTCCCCCAGGCCGATGCGGCGTATCTGTGGGACAACAACGAGCGGGATGCGGTGCCGGTCATCATTGCCACCTGCAAGAAAGGCGAGAAGATCCAGGTCATCGACCAGGCCCGCTGGGACAAGTTTCAGTTCAAGAGGGAGATCGACATCGATGCCGGGTTCGAGGTCCTGAGCAGTCATGTCGAGGAATTCATGGGCAGGCCGAGGACCCTCTTCGAGGTCAGGTACGCCCATCTGATCCGAAGCGCCAGGGAGAAGGAGTGTGTGATTTAGTCGCTTCGGGGGCGTGACATTCGGCCAAAAGGTGCTGTCATTGAGTTACGGGTAGGTGGGGAACAGACCGGGAGAGAGGGGATGATCACCATGAAGAGTCATGTCTGGCGGCCGCTCTACATCGCTGCGGCCCTGATCGCTGCGGTCCTCGTTGCCAGGACCTTCCTGGTGCCGAAGGACTTTGGCATCCACGAGCGGGGGTACATGTACGGCTGGCACCGCAAGGGTAATGAGGCCGAGTGGAAGGCCGTGACGGTGAAGTACCGGACCGCCGCATACTGCAGGGAGTGCCACGCCGACGAGGCGGAGAGCATCGCTCGCACCCCCCACGGGATCATCGCCTGCGAGAACTGCCACGGCCCGGCCCTGAACCATCCCGACGACCCTCCCACCCTCACCATCGACCGGAGCCGCAAGCTCTGTCTGCGCTGCCATGCCGCCCTCACCACCCCAAGCAGCGGCAGGGGAGAGATCGCCGGGATCAACCCCGAAACCCACAACCCCGAGGCGGAGTGCACCTTGTGCCATGACCCCCACAATCCGCTCTCAAGGAGTCACAGGAATGAACAGGCGCGACTTTCTCAAAAATAGCATCACGGTCATCGCGGGTCTGGCGGTTCCCCTCTCGGCCCTGGAACTGATCAGCCCGAGGACGCTCCTCGCCGGAAAGGGGGAGGGGTCACGGGTCAGGTGGGCCTTTCTGGTGGACACCCGGGCGTGCGTCGGGTGCGGCTTCTGCGTCAAGGCGTGCAAGACGGAGAACGAGATCCCCTACGAGGCCGGCATAACCCGCACCTGGGTGGAGCGGTACGTGGTCACCAGAGGGGGAAAGACCTACGTCGACTCCCCGAAGGGGGGGCGGGACGGCTTCACCTCGGAGCGGATCGACCAGGGGGAGGAAGGGGACCGGGAGCTCGCCCGGGACGACATCGAGAAGGCGTTCTTCGTCCCCAAGCTCTGCAACCACTGCGACAACCCCGCCTGCGTCCAGGTCTGCCCCGTGGGGGCCACCTACCAGACCCCCGACGGGGTGGTCCTGGTGGACCGCAAGCACTGCATCGGCTGCGCCTACTGCATCATGGCGTGCCCCTACGGGGTCCGCTCCTTCCATCCGGCCTACAAGACGGCCGAGAAGTGCACCTTCTGCTACCACCGGATCACGAAGGGGATGAAGACCGCCTGTGTCGACGCCTGCCCCTTCGGTGCCCGCAGGATCGGCAACCTGCGCAACCCCGACGATCCGGTGACGAAGACCATCATGTCCGGACGGGTCGGGGTCCTGAAGGAAGAGTACGGCACCAAGCCGCAGGTCTACTACCTAGCCCTTTCCCGGGAGGTGAAATAGCCATGGTACACGGAGAAGCCTGGACCCTCAAGGAGCTGTTCGTCTACCCCAACGAGTACATCTACTGGACCATCCAGATCGTCATGTACCCCTTCATGACCGGGCTGGTGGCCGGCGCCTTCGTCCTCTCCTCCCTCTACCACGTCTTCGGGATCAGGCAGCTCAAAGACATCGCGCGGTTTTCCCTGGTCTTCTCCTTCGCGCTGCTTCCCGTGGCCATGGTGCCGCTCCAGCTCCACCTCCAGCACCCGGAGCGGGGGATCGAGGTGATGCTCACCCCCCACTTCACCTCGGCCATCGCCGCCTTCGGCATCGCCTTTTCCACCTACGGGATGATCGTCGCCTCGGAACTCTGGTTCGTCTACCGGCGCCACTTCGTGGAGACGGCCCAGGCCCTCGGGGCGAAGCGGAACAAGACCCTTGCGGAGCGGGGGAGGCATCTCCTCTTTTCGGCCCTCACCCTGGGGGCCCGGGACATCGGCGAGCACGCCCTGGCCCAGGACGAAAAGGCGGTGAAGGTCATGGCAACGGCGGGGATCCCGGTGGCCTGCCTCCTCCACGGCTACGCCGGCTTCATCTTCGGCTCGGTCAAGGCCAACGCTCTCTGGACCACCCCCCTCATGCCCTTCATCTTCATCTGCTCCGCCGTGGTCTCGGGGATCGCCCTCTGCGTCCTCTGCTACATCGTGACCATGGAGATCCGCAAGCTGATCGTCGGCTGGAAGAGAAAGAGCGACCCGAGCCTCCCCACCCCCGAGCAGATCAAGACCGTGGAGATGTACGAGGTCACCATGACCGCCAGATATCTCGTCATGGCCCTCCTGGCGGCCCTGGGGCTGGAGCTTCTGGACCTCCTCTTCAGGGACTACGCCAAGTTTCGCTCGTGGGAGATCGTGCGCAGTCTCATCTACGGCAAGGATTTCGTGAATGTCTTCGTGATCCAGTACGGCCTCGGCAACCTGGTCCCCCTCATCCTCTTCCTCCTGCCGCGGCTCACCGTGAGGCGGGCGGTCGTCGCCACGCTCCTGGTCCTCATGGGGGTCTTCATGATGCGGTGGAACCTGGTCATCGGGGGGCAGAGCTTCTC
This sequence comes from Deltaproteobacteria bacterium, assembly GCA_021847245.1. Taxonomy (GTDB): domain Bacteria; phylum Desulfobacterota; class Desulfuromonadia; order Geobacterales; family Geobacteraceae; genus Geobacter. The sequence goes on from JAJZUC010000074.1 coordinate 6,730, forward strand.
GGCCTCCTTTGCCGGCTTCATGCACTACGACCTCCCGGTCATTCCCCACAACTTCGAGACCTTCAAGGAAGGGCTGTTCGGAGCGGTGCTGGTCGGGATCCTCCCGTTCGTCATCTTCTGGGGATTGAACAAGATCTTCCCCGTCTTCAAGGGGGAGGATTCCCACTGAAACGGCTGTGAAACTAATTGTGGTTTCTTGATTAAGGTCAAAGCCCGAAAGTTGCAGAACGTTATTCTAAAGCTAAACTTAGACCATGTTCAAAGGTGACGGTTAATTAATTGAAACTGTCTGGCAACAGGAGGAAAGTCATGACGAGAGGAATTCTCCGAGCAGCTGTCAGCCATCTCTCCCTGGTCCTGATGCTGTCGCTTGCGCCCCACGCTTACGGCGATGCCGGCAAGGACCTGTTCGACAAGCAGTGTTCCGGCTGTCACACCATCGGAGGGGGCGACGCGGGGGGGCCGGACCTGAAGGGGATAACCGGGAAGCGGCCGGAGGAGTGGCTCGTCAAGGTCATCGTGGAGCCCGACAAACTGACGGCCGCCAGGGACCCGGTCCAGTTGGAGCTCGTCAAGAAGCATGGCTACGAGATGCCGAACCTGGGGATCAGCCGCGACGATGCCCTGCAGATTATCGCCTACCTGAAGGGGGCGGGCGGGGGAGGGGCCGCGGCGGGGGGCCAGCCGGCCGCCGAAGCGGCGAAACCGGTGGAAACGGTGGTGACGCCCGAGCTGGCTGCCCGGGGGAGGGCCCTCTTCACCGGCGCCAGGCCCTTCGCCAAGGGGGGCGCCCCCTGCGCGGCCTGTCATCCGTTCCGGGCCCCGGGGGTATCGGGCGGCAACATGGCCACCGACCTCTCCGACCTCTACGAGGGGATGGGGGAGCAGGGGCTTCGCGGTGTGCTGAAGAGCCTCAAGTTTCCCGTCATGAAACAGGTGTATGAAAACCGCCCCCTGACCGAGGAGGAGATTACCGCCATCGTCGCCTTCCTGAAGGATGCGGCGGCCCAGAAGCGGGGGGGATGGGCCTTCGACATCTTCCCCCTTGCCGGTACCGGCTTCTTTGCCTTTTGTCTCGCGGGGTTGATTCTCTACAAGAGGAGGACCAGATAATGGCGCACGAACGGATCAAGGACGACTACACACCGGCTGGCCGTGAGTGGGAAGAGTTCTACCGCAACCGCTACCAGTACGACAAGGTGGTGCGGAGCACCCACGGCGTCAACTGTACCGGAAGCTGCAGCTGGATGGTCCACGTGAAGGACGGCATTGTCTGCTGGGAGCTCCAGGCCAACGACTATCCCCAGTTCAACGGCGAGATCCCCAACCACGAGCCCCGGGGGTGCACCCGGGGAATCAGCTTCTCCTGGTACCTCTACAGCCCGATGCGGGTGAAGTACCCCTACGTGCGCGGCCCCCTCCTCGACCTGTGGCAGAAGGCCCGGGAGCGTTTCGCCGACCCGGTGGAGGCGTGGCGAAGCATCGTGGAGGACCCCGAGGCGAGAAAGAGCTACACCAGCAAGCGGGGGATGGGGGGCTTGAGAAGGGCATCGTGGGAAGAGGTGGTGGAGCTGATCGCCGCCTCCGCCATCCACACCGCCAGGAAGCACGGCCCCGACCGGGTGATCGGCTTCTCCCCCATCCCCGCCATGTCGATGATCAGCTACGCGGCCGGCACCCGCTTCCTCCAGCTCTTCGGCGGGGTGGCCATGAGCTTCTACGACTGGTACTGCGACCTCCCCCCCGCCTCGCCCCAGATCTGGGGGGAGCAGACCGACGTGAACGAGTCGGCCGACTGGTACAACGCCACGAACATCGTCCTGTGCGGCGCCAACGTCCCGATGACCAGGACCCCCGACTCCCACTATCTGGTGGAGGCCCGCTACCGGGGGGCCAAGGTGACGGTCATTTCCCCCGACTACAACATCGCCAGCAAGTTCGCCGACACCTGGCTCCCGGTGGCCCAGGGGCACGACGGCGCCTTCTGGATGGCGGTAAACCACGTCCTCCTCACCGAGTGCTACGCCAACCGGCAGGTCCCCTTCTTCGAGGAGTACGCCAGGAAGTTCACCGACCTCCCCTTCCTGGTGAAGCTCGACGAGAAGGAAGGGGCCTGGCAGGCGGGCGAGCAGCTGCGGGCCGCGGAGCTTCCCCGCGGCGCCGCCCTTGAGCACGCCGAGTGGCTTCTCTGCGTGGCCGACGAGGCGGGGGAGGCGCGGATCCCCAACGGCAGCCTCGGCACCCGCTGGAGCAAGGCCGAGGGGAACTGGAACCTCGACATGCGGGACCTGGCGGACGGCTCCGAGATCGCCTGCCGCCTCTCCTTCCTCGGGGGGGAGACCCGCAAGGTCCGCTTCCGCTTCGAGGGAGCCGGCGAGGTGATCCGGGAGGTGCCGGTCCGGCGGATCAAGACGGCCGCAGGCGAGGCGACGGTCGTCACGGTCTACGACCTCCTCATGGCCCAGTTCGGCGTCTCCCGGGGGCTCGGGGGGGACTATCCGAAGGACTACGACTCCGACAGGCCCTTCACCCCGGCCTGGCAGGAGAAGTACACCGGCATCGGCCGGGAGACCCTGATCCGCTTCGCCCGGGAGTGGGCCGAGAACGGCGAGGCGAGCGGCGGCCGCAACATGGTGATCGTCGGCGCCGGGATCAACCACTGGTACCACAACGACCTCATCTACCGGGCCGCCATCACCGCCCTGATCCTCACCGGGAGCGTGGGGCGTAACGGCGCCGGGCTCGCCCACTACGTGGGGCAGGAGAAGGTGGTGCCGCTCGCCCCCTGGACCACCATCGCCATGGCCCAGGACTGGGTAAAGCCGTCGCGCCTCCAGAACACCCCGAGCTTCTGGTACATCCATTCGGACCAGTGGCGTTACGACCGGAGCTACGTCGACTACTTCAGGCCCGAGACCGGCGAGAAGATGCCGCTCCACTCCGCCGACATGAACGCCAAGGCGGTCCGGCTCGGCTGGCTCCCCTTCGCCCCCCACTTCAACGACAGCCCCTTGCGGCTCGTGGAGCGGGCGCGGGCGGCCGGCGCCGTCACCGACGAGGAGATCCGCGCCTGGATGGTGGGGGAGCTCAAGAGCGGCCAGGTCCGCTTCGCCATCGAGGACCCGGACGCGCCGGGGAATTCCCCCAAGGTCTGGTTCATCTGGCGCGCCAACGCCCTCTCCGCCAGCGCCAAGGGGCACGAGTACTTCCTGAAGCACATCCTCGGCGCCCCCAACGCCGCCTGCACCGCCAGGGAGCTCGCCAAGGGGGAGGTGAAGGATATCGTCTGGCACGAGGAGGCCCCCGAGGCGAAGGTGGACCTCGTGATCGATCTCAACTTCCGGATGGACACCTCGGCGGTCTACTCCGACATCGTCCTTCCGGCGGCCACCTGGTACGAGAAGTCGGACTTGAACACCACCGACATGCACTCCTTCGTGAACTGCATGGACGCCGCCGTCCCCCCGTCGTGGGAATCGAAGTCCGACTGGCAGACCTTCGCCCTCATCGCGAAGAAGGTGAGCGAGCTGGCGCCGCGCCACTTCCCCGAGCCGGTGAAGGACGTGATCGCCGCGCCGCTTCTCCACGACACCCCGGGAGAGATCGCCCAGCGCCGGGTGCAGGACTGGAAGCTCGGCGAGTGCGAGCCGCTGCCGGGTAAGACCATGCCGAACCTCGCCTTCGTGGAGCGGGACTACGTGAACCTCTACAACCGCTTCGCGTCGCTTGGGCCGGGAATCGGGCATCTGCACGCCCACGGGGTCTCCTGGGAGGCGGACGACGTCCACGAGCGGCTCCTCAAGCGGATGCCGACCCGCAGCTGGAAGGAGAAGACCTACATCGACCTGGCCGACGAGAAGGTGGTGGCCGACGTGATCCTCGCCTTTGCCCCCGAGAGCAACGGCGAGCTCGCCCACCGGGCCTACGAGAACCTGGAGAAGCGGGTCGGAAAGCCCCTCACCCCCATCGCCGCCGGGAGCCGCGACTTCCGCATGAGCTGGGAGGAGATCACCCAGAAGCCGCGCCGCTACATAAGCACCCCGGTCTGGAGCGGGCTCGTGAACGAGGGGCGCCCCTACTCCCCCTACACCCTGAACGTCGAGTACGGGGTGCCGTGGCGCACCCTCTCGGGGCGCCAGTCCCTCTACCTCGATCACCCCTACTACACCGCCTTCAACGAGGGGCTTCCCACCTTCAAGGCGAAGCTCGATCAGGGGATCCTCGGGGAGACCACAGGTGAGGAAGGGTTGGTCCTCAACTTCCTCACCCCCCACGGCAAGTGGAGCATCCACTCCACCTACAGCGACAACCTCCGGATGCTCACCCTCTCCCGGGCGGGGCAGGTGGTCTGGCTGAACCACGAGGATGCCGCCGGGGCGGGGATCGCCGACAACGACGAGATCGAGCTCTTCAACACCAACGGCGTCGTCGTCTGCCGGGCCGTGGTCTCGGCCCGCATCCCCAAGGGGGCGGCGATCATGTACCACGCGCCGGAGCGGACCCTCAACATCCAGAAGTCGCGGAAGAACGGCCGGCGGGGCGGGGTCCACAACAGCCTCTCCCGCATCCTCCTGAAGCCGACCCTCATGCTCGGCGGCTACGCCCAGTTCAGCTGGTACTTCAACTACTGGGGGCCGACCGGGGTGAACCGGGACTGCTACGTGGTGGTGAGGAAGCTGGAGAGATAACCCCTCCCAGCCTCCCCTTGTCAGGGGAGGAGCTTTTTCTTCCCCCCTGACAAGGGGGGATTGAGGGGGGTTGATGATAACGACCATAAACCCACAGGGAGCGACGTCATGGACGTGAGAGCGCAAGTGGTGATGGCATTCAATCTGGACAAGTGCATCGGCTGCCACGCCTGCAGCATCGCCTGCAAGAACCTCTGGACCGACCGGCAGGGGGCCGAGTACATGTGGTGGAACAACGTGGAGACCAAGCCGGGGATCGGCTACCCCAAGAGGTGGGAGGACCAGGAGGAGTACCAGGGGGGGTGGGTCGCCGACGGGACCAACCTGCGGCTCAAGGGGCTCGGCAAGGGGCCGACGCTGCTCAACATGTTCTACCAGCCCAACATGCCGAAGCTCGATGACTACTACGAGCCGTTCGACTTCGACTACGCCAACCTCTACAAGGCCCCCCCGGGGAGCGACCAGCCGGTGGCCGACGCCTTCTCCCAGATCTCCGGGGAGAAGATGCCGGTGATCCAGGGGGGTCCCAACTGGGACGACGACCTCTCCGGCTCCCAGCTCTACGCCGCCGGCGACCTGAACCTGGAGGAGAAGCGGATCATCGAGGATTACGGCCGGATCTTCATGCACTACCTGCCGCGCATCTGCAACCACTGCGCGCACCCGGCCTGCGTCGCCTCCTGCCCCTCCCGGGCCCTCTACAAGCGGGGGGAGGACGGGATCGTGCTGGTGGACCAGGAGGTCTGCCGGGGGTGGCGCTTCTGCACGAGCGCCTGCCCCTACAAGAAGGTCTACTTCAACTGGGCGAGCGGCAAGGCGGAGAAGTGCATCTTCTGCTACCCGCGGGTGGAGACCGGCGTCTGCAGCTCCTGCGCCCACAGCTGCGTCGGAAGGATCCGCTACAACGGCGTCATCCTCTACGACGCCGACAAGGTGGGGGAGGCGCTTCTGAAGCGCGACGACCAGCTGGTGGAGGCTCACCGGGGGGTGATCCTCGACCCCCGCGACCCGCAGGTCCGGGAGGGTGCCAGGAAGAACGGCGTCTCCGACCAGTGGCTCGCGGCGGCGGAGAAGTCGCCGATCTACGCGCTGGTCAAGGAGTTCGGCGTGGCCATGCCGCTTCACCCCGAATTCCGGACCATGCCGATGAGCTTCTACATCCCCGCCCTCTCGCCCGTGATCGGCGCGGCGGGGGAGCTCTTCGAGGTGGTGGAGCACGGCGAGATCCCGCCGCTTGAGAGCCTGCGGGCCCCCATCGGGTTCCTGGCGAGGCTTCTGGCGGGAGGAAACCGGGAGGTGGTGGCGGCGGCCATTGTGAAGCTCATCGCCCTGCGGATCTATATGCGGGCAAAGAACCTCGGCCGGCCGGCCCCCATCGGGGCCCTGCAGACGGCCGGGCTCGACGAGGCGGGGGCCGAGCGCCTCTACCGGCTCTTCGCCGTCGGCGGCTACGGAGAGCGCCACGTGGTCCCGCCCCGGCAGCGGGAGGAGCTGGAGCCCGAGCGGCGCAAGGGTGAGAGGGGCTTCGGCATCCTCAGGAAGACGAGGAGGGGGAAATGACCATCGCCGACTGCTACGCATCCCTTGCCCGGATGCTCGACTACCCCGCGGAGAAGGAGGGGCTCCTGGCGGCCGATGCCGCCGTCGGCGGCTTCCTCGGCAGCCGGGGAGTCGCTTCCCCCACCACCCCCTTCGCCGCGTACGTGGCGGGCTCCACCCTGGCGGAGCTTCAGGAGGAGTACGTCGCCACCTTCGACTTCAACCCGGCCGCCGCCCCCTACCTGGGGCACCACCTCTACGGCGACAACCAGAAACGGGTGACTTACATGATCGGCCTCAAGGGGGAGTTCGGCCGGCACGGCTTCGTCGTGGGGCGCAACGAGCTCCCCGACCACCTGGTGGTGATCCTCGAGTTTCTGGCCCACCTGGCACGGGAGGCGCGGGAGGAGGTCCGACGCACCTTCATCGCGGAGCAGGTGCTCCCGGGGGTGGAGCGGCTCTGCTCGGGCTTTGCCACCCGGGAGCACTCCCCGTGGCGCCCCGCCGCCGAGGCGGTCCGTATCATCTGCGCCGCCGACTGCGCCGTCGAGGCCAACTTAACCCTCCCCCGCCAGGGGGGAGGGGACTCTTTGGGACTTATGCAAGAGCCTCAGGCTAAGAAGACTTCGCAGGAGGAGGTGACGTCATGCTGAACAACCTGATCTTCATCGTGCTCCCCTACGCCGCCCTGGCGCTGGTCCTGATCGTGACCCCCTACCGCTGGTACACCAACCGCCTCACCTGGTCGGCCTA
>JAJZUC010000075.1 GCA_021847245.1 Deltaproteobacteria bacterium
TGGCGTTGGCCGCGGCGCCGATGGGGGTGACGATGTCGCCGACGTCGGCGTTCTTGGTGAGGACCACCGCGTCGAAGGGGGCGCGGATCAGGGCGTACTCCACGTTCACCTCGGCCCCCTTCAGGGCCGCCTGCGCCGCCCGGATCGACGCCTCCGCTCCGGCCACCGCCGCCCGCGCCTTCCGGTAGCGGGCCTCGGCGGCATCGTAGTCGGCCTTGGCCACGATGCCGTCCTTCAGAAGTTGTTTCTGGCGCTCATAGGCGAGGGTGGCGTCGGCCAGTTCGGCCCGGGCCTGGTCAAGGCCGGCCGAGGCGTTGCGCAGCGTCGCCGCCGCCTGGTCCCGGGCGGCGACGGCATCCTGGTTTTCGAGCCGCGCCAGGATATCACCCCGCTTCACCCGGCTCCCCTCCTCCACCCCGAGCCAGTCGAGCCGGCCGGTGATCTTCGCCGCCACGGCGGCCTTGCGCTGGGCCACCACGTAACCGCTGGCGTTAAGACTGGTGAAGGACTGGGAGGGGTAGACCTGCGTGACGGTACCCGGCTCCACCGTCACGGCCGGCGTCAGCACGCCGCTGAAAAAGAGGATGACGAGCACCGCCGCGGCCACCGCCGCCGCGATCCAGCCGGTGCGTCTCCTGCGGGGTCCGGGGCGCGCTGCGACACCCCGGTCGATTTTCAGCTTTCCCAGGTCTTCGTTTGCCATCGGGGAACTCCGGAAGGGATTTCAGCCCGGCCGGAAGAGCCGGCGGGGCACCACAGCAGGACAACGGCTGACCATAGCATTTCCGGAGTGAAGTGGGAACCTTATTTACTCCACCACCTCGATCGTCCCTTCCATCCCCTTCTCACGATGGCTGGCGAAAAAGAGGAGTTTCTTGTCGCAGTACATCGGATATCTGCCGACCCTGGTCGGCGTGAACCGGACCACCGTCGGCTCCCTTTCCAGAGCGACCTTGAAGTCCATCCCCGCCTCCGGCGCCTTGACAATCAGATCGTGGGGGACCAGGACCGTCTCTTTCCGCACCTTGAGCTCCACCGGAACGTTCACCCTGACGATGATGAGGTTCGGCCTGAAGAAATAGTCTCCCCCGACAATCTCTACCCGCTGCACCCCGTCGGCATCCACGGTGGCCCGGTATTCGATCTGGGGAGGCTTATCCCCTCCCTGATCCCCGAAGGCCGGCAGGGAGGCGAGGACAAAGAGTGCCATGGCGAACGCCGCGATCCGTTTCATCGGCCACCTCCTCACCCTTTCAGCTTCTTCATCATCTCGCGGCAGAAGGCCGGGATGTCGGACGGCTGGCGGGAGGTGACGAGGTTCCCGTCCACCACCACCTCGCTATCCTCGTAGAGGGCACCGGCCTCTTTCATCTCCGCCGCCACCGACTGGTAGCAGGTGGCCCGGCGCTCCTTCAGGAGCCCGGCGGTGATGAGGGTCTGGGGGCCATGGCAGATGGCGGCCACCGGCTTGTTGTGACAGAAGAAATGACGGCAGATGGCAAGGGCGGCGGCTTCCTTCCGGATGGCGGCGGGGGCCTTCCCCCCCGGAAGGACCAGGACGGTGTAGTCATCAGGGACCACCTCTGCAAGGATCTTGTCCACCCTCACCTCGTAGCCGTGCTTCCCCTTGATGGTGCCGCGAACGGGGGCCGCCACGTCCACCGGGATCCCCTCTTCCAGAAGGCGGTAGTAGGGGCAAAGAAGTTCGGAGTCTTCGAAGTTGTCCGCACTGATGATGAGCGCTCTCATGGTTTTCCTCCCTGAAAAAGCGTAGGGGCAATCCATGAATTGCCCCTACCGTTGTCCCTCTGCAAAATCGTTGCTTACTTCAGCCGCGCCTCGGCGGCCTTCCAGTCGATGTTCCTGAAGAACGCCTCGATGTAGTCGGCCCGCTTGAGCCCGTAGTCGAGCATGAAGGCGTGCTCGAAGACGTCCATGATGAGGATTGGCGTGCAGCCGGCCGGGTGGGCCACATCGTGCTCGTTGATCCAGAAGTTCATCAGGCGGCCCGAGGCCGAATCCTGGTAGAGGACCGCCCAGCCGATCCCCCGCATGGCGCCGGTCGCCCTGAAATCCTTCTCCCACGCCTCGACGCTGCCGAAGTCGGCGGCGAGTCTGGCGGCGAGCTTTCCGGCCTGGTCAACGCCCCCCTTCCCCCCCAGGTTCTCGAAGTAGTACTCGTGGAGCCGCATGCCGTTGAACTCCCACCCGAGGCGGCGCTTGAGCTCCGCATACTCCGGGGTGGCGGTCTTCCCCTCGGCGAGCATCTGCCCCAGGATGTCGAGCACCTTGTTGGTGTTGGTCACGTATCCCTGGTACAGGGTGAAATGGTTTTTCAGGAGCGCCTCGCTGAACCCCTCCATGCCGATCAGTTTTCCGTAATCCTTCGCTTCGTACGCCATTGGGTCGTTCCTCCTTGCGGATCTGAAATGTCGTCTGGTGCCGCCGGGCACGGTATTAACCGTATCACGAAACGGAAAAAGGTCAACACAAAAAAGACCAATACACTCTTTTTTGTCTGTTTACCGTCACCGCTCCTCGATCTCGGCGGCGGCGATCTCCACATCGGGACGCTCGTCGGCGATCCACTCCTCGACCCGCTCCAGGAGATGCCGGCCGGCCGCGCGGGAAGGGGTCACGGCGGCAAAGCCGAGGACCGCCTCGCCGTGAACGTCCTGAAGATCCACCTCGGCGGCGGAGACGTTGAAGTTCTGTCTCGTCCTGGCGAGGATGCTCTTGACGATCCCCCGCTTCCCCTTGAGGGAGTGGCTGGGGAGGAACAGATGGACGGAGAGGGAGTGGACGAACATTGCTAACACCTTCTTGTCACAGAGGACCCAGCGATCACAGAGCAGGAAAACTTCCGGATCGGAAAAGGCACGCGGTTGAAGACGTGCCTCATCCGATCAGCATCTGCCGGTCTCTCTGTGCCCTCTGTGGCTGTAAGTCTCTTAGAATTCCGCGTGACGGGGGGTACGGGGAAACGGAATCACGTCCCGGATGTTCTCCATACCGGTGAGGTACATGATGAGCCGCTCGAAGCCGAGGCCGAAGCCGGCGTGGGGGGTGGAGCCCCAGCGACGGGTGTCGAGGTACCACCAAAGGCTCGCGGGGTCGATGCCGACCTCCCGCATCCGCGCCACCAGAAGGTCGTAGCGCTCCTCCCGCTGGCTCCCGCCGATGATCTCCCCCACCTTCGGGACGAGGAGGTCCATGGCGGCGACGGTCTTGCCGTCGTCGTTCTGCCGCATGTAGAAGGCCTTGATCTCCCGGGGATAGTTGACCACGAAGACCGGCCCCCCCACCACCTGCTCGGTAAGGTAGCGCTCGTGTTCGGTCTGGAGGTCGAGCCCCCACTCCACCGGATACTCGAAGGTGACCGTCGCCCGCTGCAGCCGCTCGATCGCCTCGCCATACTCCATCATGGCGAAGGAGCTGCCGGCCACTCCCTCGATCCGCGCCACGAGCCCCCGGTCGATATGGTCGTTGAAGAACGCCAGATCCTCCTGGCACCGGTCGAGGACATGGCGGCAGAGATATCGCAGGAACTCCTCCGCCAGGGTGGCATCGTCCCGCAGGTCGGCAAAGGCCATCTCCGGCTCGATCATCCAGAACTCGGCGGCATGGCGCGGGGTGTTGGAGTTCTCGGCCCGGAAGGTGGGGCCGAAGGTGTAGATGTCGGAGAACGCCTGGGCGAAGAGCTCCCCCTCCAGCTGGCCGCTGACGGTGAGCCCTGCCGCCTCGCCGAAGAAGTCGTCCGTGAAATCGACCTCCCCGTCGGCAAGCCTTGGCCGGCCGAGATCGAGGGTGGTGACCCGGAAGAGCTCCCCCGCCCCTTCACAGTCGTTGGTGGTGATGATCGGGGTGTGGACGTAGAGAAATCCCCGCTCGGCGAAGAAGCGGTGGACCGCCTGGGCCAGCGCCGAGCGGACCCGGAAGACCGCGCCGAAGGTGTTGGAGCGGGGGCGGAGATGGGCGATGGTCCGCAGGTACTCGAAGGTGTGGCGTTTCTTCTGGAGCGGATAGCCTTCGTCGGCGGGGCCCAGGAGCTCAACTTCCGCCGCGCGGAGCTCATACCGCTGGCCGGCGGCGGGCGACTCCACAATCGTCCCCCGGACCGCCACGGCGGCGCCGGTACCGATGGCGCAGATCTCCGGGTAGTTCGGGAGCGCAGGCTCCGCCACCACCTGGAGGTTCGCAAGGGACGACCCGTCGTTCAGCGCCAGGAACGCCACCTCCTTGCCGACCCGGCTGGTCCGGACCCATCCCTTCACCGTGACTTCGCCGCCGAGCCCTTCCCCGGCGAGCGCGCTCCGTATCCGCGTGCGAGTGGCCATGCATCCGACTCCTTCCCAAGACATAATGTCTAGACGTTTGACTTCCCCCCCTCTTCGGGATAGGCTTCAATGGAAACGGTCCAATTGTACAGCAAAGGAGAACAGAGTCATGCGGAAAATCATCACGGCTGCCCTCTTCCTCACCGTTGCCCTGGCCGCTGGCGCCGCGGTGGCGGCCGAACCGCCCGCCGCCCCCCAGAGCAAGATCGACGCAAAGGCGCCGAAGCAGCAGAGCTATCCGAAGATCGTCCTCTACTCCGTCGCCTGGTGCCCCCACTGCAAGGAGGCGAAGGAGTACTTCACCGCCCACGACATCCCGTTCATCAACAAGGACGTGGAACTCGACGCCACGGCGATGGAGGAGCTGACCAAGAAGTACAGGAGCCAGGGGGTGCCGGTGATCGTCATCGGCGACGACAAGAAAATCCTCAAGGGGTTCACCCCCGAGATGTTCGAGAAGGCATTGAAGGAGGTCCAGTCGAAGAAGTAGGGGCACTTCATGAATTGCCCCCTACTCGTAAAGAAAAAGGGAGCCGAACCGGCTCCCTTTTCTTTTCTCCTCACGCCTCACCCCTCACGCCTCACCGCTTCAATGGGCACCGCTCCTGGTGATGAGCATGACGCCGACACAGACAAGAATCGTCCCGGCCCAGCGCAGGGGGGTGACGGTCTCGCCGAGGAACCACTGGGAGAGGAACGCCACGAGGACGTAGTTGAGGGCCTGCATCGGGAGGGCCACGGAGAGGTCTTCCCAGGAGAGGACCGCCAGCCAGAGGAAGAAGAAGATCGCCAGCATGGCGGTGCCGATGATCAGCTTCGGGGTGGCGAGGGCCTGGAACGCCACGTTGAGGATCCCGCGCAGGTTCATGGCGGAGATATCCCCCAGCTCCTTCATCCCCTTGGCGAGGAGGATGTCGCCGATGGTTCCGGCGGAAACCGCCATGAGCATGATGATGAAGGTCTTAAGCATAGGTCTTTTCCTCTCCGCGGTAGTTCCTGAGCCTGATGCCGAGGGTCCGGAGCCGCTCCCGCACCCGGGGGCTCGTGAGCGCCGCCAGCTCCTCCTCGTGGCGGTAGTCGGGCATCCGGCGGGTGATCTCGGCGCAGGGGAGGCAGCCGGGGTGGAAGTAGATCTCGGTGGTCCCCTCCCCCACCCCCTCCAGGGCCTTCAGGAGGTACTCCTCGGTCATCCTTCCGGAGTTGAGGAGCCCCTTCACCTCGGCCGCGTAGCCGATCCCGAGCCGGTCGAGGGCGGGGCGGCAGCGGGCCGCGAGCCGGGAGAAGATGAAGGCGTCCGCCGCCTTGCCGAAGAGGCGCGCCCGGTCGAGGGCGAGATTCTGCCGCAGGCTCTCGCGGCTCAAGCGGAAGGTGGTGATGCCGTACTTCGGCATCAGCTCCCGGAGGATATCGAAGACCGTCGGGTGCATGTGGATGTTGAGGTGGCCGTCGACGTGGGAGAGGGGGAGGCCGGTTTCCCGGAACTTCACGATCTGCCCCTCGATCTCCCGCTCAAGCTGCCTGTGGAACGACTTGACGAAGAAGTAGCGCATCCCGCCGTGGACCGGATCGTTGGTGAAGTTGCCGTCGCGGTCGTGGATGGAGGGGAACCGGTCGTGGCGGACCACGGCGCGCCCCTGCACCAGGGTCAGGTGGAGCCCCACCTGGAGTCCCGGGTTCTCCTTCGCCAGGGCCACCGCCTCCTCGAAGGCATCCCCCCCCACCATGAGCGAAGCAGAGGTCAGGATCCCCCCCCGCCACCCCTTCACCACGGCGCGGTTGACGCCGCTGGAGAGGCCGAAGTCGTCGGCATTGATGATGAGCTCTTTCGGATGGGCGTTTTTCAGCACCCGCCCCCCGCGGCCTTGCGCTTCTTCATGTATTCGAGGTACTGTTTCCCTTCCTTGAGGAGCTTCCTGCGCTCCTCGCCGTCCACGATCATCTTCATGATGCTGCGGGCGATGTACTTGGGACGGAAGTAGAACTTGTCGTAGAAGAGCTCGACGGCGTCGAAGATCTCCTTGTTGGAGAGGTGGGGGTAGTTGATGACACACATCTGGTGGCCGGTGTCGTCGATGTACGACTCGGAGGCGATCCATCCCTCCTTCCGGCAGAGGTCCCAGAACTCGGTGCCGGGGTACGGCGAGGCAAGCGACGCCTGGATGGAGTTGATATCCAGCGCCTTGGCGAACTCGATGGTCTCGCGGATCGTCTCGCGGGTCTCGCCGGGGAGCCCCATGATGAAGGCACCGTGGACCGAGAGGCCGAGCTTCTTGCAGTTTCTCGCGAACTCGATCGCCTGCTGCTTCGTGACCCCCTTCTTGATGTTCTTCAGGATCTGCTCGTTGCCGCTCTCGAAGCCGACCACCACGTGGCGAAGCCCCGCCTCGCGCATGATCTTCAGGGTCTCGTAGTCGCAGTTGGCCCGGGCGTTGATGGTCCAGGAGATCCCCAGGGGCTTGAGTTTCGCCGCCACCTCCCGGGCGTGTTTCCGGTCGGCGGTGAAGGTGTCGTCGTCGAAGGAGAGCTCCCGCATCTCGGGGATGTTGTCGACGATCCACTTCACCTCGTCGTAGACGTTCTGGGGGGAGCGGGTCCGCATGGCCCGCCCCGAGAAGGTCTGGGGCCAGAGGCAGTAGATGCACTTGGACGGGCAGCCGCGGCTGGAGTAAATGGAGACGTAGGGGTTCTTGAAATGGGGGATCACGTACTCGGCAATCGGGAGATCCCGCTTGTAGACCGGCGCCACGAAGGGTAGGGCGTCCAGGTCCTGGATCGGCGCCCGGTCGGGGGTGTGCTGGATCTTCCCCTCCTTCCAGTAGCTGATCCCGTTGACCCGCTCCCACTCCCGCCCTTCGCAGAGCTCCCTGGTGGAGTAGTCGAACTCGCCGCGGCAGACGACGTCGATCACCCCTTCCCCCTTGCGGAGCGACTCCTCGGGAAGGACCGTGACGTGGGGACCGGTCAGGACCGTCACCGTCGCCGGCTTCTGGGCCTTGATCCGGCGGGCGGTTTCGATGTCGAGGGCCAGCGTCGGGGTGGAGGTGTACATCACCACCATGTCGAAATCCTTCGCGATGGCGAGGCAGGCGTCGAGATCGAGCCGCTGCACCGGGGCGTCGACCACGCGGGAGCCGGGAATCATCCCGGCCGGAAAGCAGAGCCAGGTGGGATACCAGAAGGAGGTCACCTCGCGGGAAGCCTGGTAGCGGGCACCGGCACCGCCGTCAAAATCCTCGTAGGTGGGGGGATTCAAGAATAACGGCTTCATGTATGGCTCCTGAATAAGGCGCAAATTGGGCACGAATCAAACGCGCAGAATAGTCGCTGGGGGGGTGAAAGTCAAGGTGAAAGGCCGGAAAACGGGGAAAAGTCAGGCGAGTTCGTCCATCCGGTTGACCCAGTGGCAGACCTCGATCTGCACCGGGCCGAGGTTCTTCATGGAGAGGCTGAACCGCTCGAAAAGGGGAGAGATGCTGTCGAACTCTTCCTGCTCGATTCTTTCCACCAGGGAGAGGAGGATGCCGAGCTCCCCCTCCCGGTCGAGGAGCGCCTGCCGCACATCCTCGTTCAGATTGAGGGGGGTCACCACCTCGTCCATCGACACCTTGAGGAGTACGTCGGCCAGCGACAGAATGCCGGTCATGAAGGCCCGGTCGGGGTAGTCCCGGTCCCCATGCGCCGCGGGCTGCTCGGCAACGATCAGCTCCATGAGCCGCGCCCGGGTAGCGGCCAGGACCAGGAGCGGATTATCCCCCCCGCCTTTCGTGGTGTTGGTGAACAGCGCCATCATCGCCCAGCGTCGCAGCTGGTGGTACCCGATGACCATGATGGCGTGCCGCAGGGTGGTGATCCGCTCCTTGAGCCCGACGGAGACCGAGTTTACGAGGCGAAGGAGGTTAAGGATCAGGTTCGGGTGCTGCTTGAAGGTCTGTTCCAGCTCGGCGATCTCCACTTCCGCCACCAGCTGGTTGAAGAGCTTGACGATCGCCAGCCTTCCGACATCGACCCGGGTGCGGGTCAGCACCGTCGGCCGGGCGAAGTAGTACCCCTGGAAATAGGAGAAGCCGAGCCGGGCGCACTCCTCGTACTGCTCGTGGGTCTCCACCTTCTCGGCCAGGAGCTTCGGCGTCCACCGGCGGAGCTGCTCCACCTCGGCGGCCAGGTTCTCCATGCCGGTGCGCAGGAGGTCGATCTTGATGATATCGACGACTTCATAGAGGGGCTCGTAGACCGGATCGTAGATGTGGTCGTCCAGAGCGATGGCAAACCCCTTGCGCTTCAGTTCGCGGCAGCGCTCGATGATGGTATCGGTGACCGGCACGTGCTCCAAGAGCTCGATCACTACCTTCCCGGTGGGGAGAAGCTCGATGGCATCACTCATCAGCACGTCGGCGTTGACGTTGATGAACCCCTTGTGCCGGCCGAGGACCTCCGCGAAGCCGAAGCTGGAAAGTGCGTCGAAGATGACGCTGGCGCTTGCCTGGAGATAGTCGGTGACATTGGCGTGGAGGGTGTCTGCCGAGCGGAAGAGAAGCTCGAAGCCGAAGAGCCTCTGGTTGCGGTCGAGAATCGGCTGGCGGCCGAGGAAGAATTTTTCGTCTGCCATGGTAATGCTCCGCGCTGCCCGGTTTCAGCGCCCAATATGTGAACGGGGTTTTCAGGATACCGCCGCCGGCGTGAAACATCAAGGGTCTACTCGCAGAGCCGCATCACCTCGCGGGCGATCAGCTCCAGCGGCACGACCTTCCCGACCCCTCCCCGCTTGATCGCCTCGTTGGGCATCCCGAAGACGACGCAGCTCGCCTCGTCCTGGGCGATGGTGGACGCCCCCGCCTCCATCATCTCCCGCATCCCGCTGGCGCCATCGTCCCCCATGCCGGTCATGATGACCCCCACCGCGTTTTTGCCGGCGTAGCGGGCCGCCGCGCGGAAGAGGACATCCACCGACGGCCGGTGACGGGAAACCAGCGGCCCGTCCTTGATCTCCACGTAGTAGCGGGCGCCGCTCCGCTTCAGGAGCGTGTGGCGGTTGCCGGGGGCGATGAGCGCCCGCCCCCGGATCACCGAGTCGTTATCGGCCGCCTCCTTGACCGAGATGCGGCAGATGCCGTCGAGCCGCTGCGCGAAGGCGCGGGTGAACCCTTCCGGCATATGCTGGACGATGACAATGGGGGGAGCATCGGAGGGAAACGCCTCCAGAAAGGTCCGTAGCGCCTCGGTTCCCCCGGTGGAGGCCCCCACCACCACGACCTTCTCGGTGGTCTGGATCATGGCCCGGGAACCCGGCTTCTCCAGGATCACGTCGGCCGAAAGCTTGGGGGCGATCTCCTTCCCGAGGCGCGGGGTCATCTTCCGGACCCGGGCCTGGCTCGCCGCCTTCACCGCGTCGCAGATCCGCACCCGCGACTCCTCCAGAAACTGCTTCGTGCCGAGCTTCGGCTTCTGGATGATCTCCACCGCCCCGTACTCCAGCGCCTTGAGGGCCGTTTCGGAACCGGCGTCGGTCAGGGTCGAGCACATGACCACCGGGATCGGGTGCTGGCTCATGATCTTGCGGAGGAAGGTGATACCGTCCATCCGCGGCATCTCCACGTCGAGGGTGATGACGTCGGGAACCTGCTCCCGGATCCGCTCGGCGGCGATGAAGGGGTCGGCCGCCGGGGCCATCACCTCGATCTGGGGATCGGAGGAGAGGATCTCGGACATGGTCTGCCGGACTACGGCGGAATCGTCAACGATGAGTACCCTGATCCTCTTCATGGTTTTCCTCGCCCATTCCGGCACGCATCGACGGCGGCAACCAGCTCCGCCACCCGCACCGGCTTGGAGACGTAGGCGTTCATCCCCGCGGCGAGGCAGCGCTCCCGATCCCCTTCCATGGCGTGGGCGGTCAGGGCGATGACCGGTATCCCCCTGCGGGGGGAATCCGACTCCCGGATCGCCCGGGTCGCCGCGATGCCGTCCAGCTCGGGCATCTGCACATCCATGAGCACCAGCTCGAACTCGCGCTCCTCCAGCACTTCCAACGCCTCGCGCCCGTTGGTGACGATCGTCACCCGGTGCCCCTCGGTTTCGAGCATCCGCCGCATCACCTCCCGGCTGGTGGCGTTATCCTCGGCCAGCAAGATCCTCAGCGGCTGCGGCGTGGTGCGCAGTACCGGCGCGGGATCGGTCATCCCGACATTGCCCACCGGAGTAAAGCGGACGGTAAAGCGGAACGTGCTCCCCTTGCCGGGGCTGCTCTCGACCCAGATCCGCCCCCCCAGCATCTCCACGATCCTGCGGGAGATGGCCAGACCGAGACCGCTGCCGCCGTATTTCCGCGTGATGCCGCCGTCTGCGCGGCTTGCCTTTTCCGCCGCCTCCTTGGCCACCCGCAGCTCCTCCTCGGCCCTGCCGAGACGCAGGCTCTCGGCCAGGGTGGGGCGAAAGACGAGCTGGTAGAGGAGCGGCGAGATGATGAGGACAAGAAGGGTGGCGTCGAGAAGGTGAAACGCCGTGCCGTCGGCGACCGACGACAGGTGAAGAAGCTCCGCCACCAGAACGTCCGCCACGAAGATGACCGCAGCCGTGATCGCCAGGACGACGCACGGCGACCGGGGGACGGCCTTCCCCCTTCCGGTACTCCGTGACGGCTGCGTTTCCCCGGTCATCATCATCCCCAATCCTCCCCGGCGGCGAGGGGATCATCCCGGCGCAGGCGCTTCAGGAGCACCTCGCCGGTGTGGGTGTAAAAGATGAGCTTGCGGCCCCTCGTCCCCCCCACGTCGGCTGCCGTCACGGCAAGGCCCGAGACCGAAAGGACCCGGCGGGCGATCTCAACGTTGCGCCGCCCGACCCCGATCCTGCTTCCGCCAAAGCCGATCAGGTCGGCGCCGCCGAACAGCTTCACCTCCAGGCGGGCGGGGGAGACGCCCCGGGCGGAAAACAGCGCCAGCATGTGGAGGATGGAGGTATCGACATAGCGCAACCCGTCCCCCTTGTTTCCCTCGGGGAGGAGCGCATGACAGATGGCGGCGGTGCCGCTGGTTCGCTCGAACATCGTCACCGACACGCAGGAGCCGAGCACCGTCGTCACCACCGTCGGGGCCGCTCCGAAATGGAGCTCCCCCGGCCTGAGGTAGACGGTGGGGAGTCCGGTGAGCGCCGGCTTCATCGCGGTTTCCGGTAGATGGTGGAAGCGACCTGCACCACCGGGACGTCGAGGCCGGAGAGGGTCTCGGAATGCCCCATGAAGAGATACCCCCCGGGGATCAGCTGTCGGCAGAACTTGTTCAGAAGTCGCTCCTGGGTCTGCTTGTCGAAGTAGATGATGACGTTGCGGCAGAAGATGACGTCCAGCGGCTCCCGCATCCCGAAATCGCCATCCATGAAGTTGAGCCGGCGAAACCTCACCCGCTGGCGAAGCTCCGGCACGATCCGGACGAAACCCCGGTGGCCGTCCTTTCCCCGCAGCAGGTACTTGCGCTTGAGCGCCAGCGGCACCGGCTCCACCCGCTCCTCCTCGTAGATCGCCATCCGCGCCTTGTCGAGGACGGTGGTGCAGATGTCGGTGGCGAGGATGGAGTAGGAAAACCCCTCCTCCTGCCCGACGAACTCGGCCAGCACCATGGCGAGGGTGTAAGGCTCCTCGCCGCTGGAGCACCCCGCGCTCCAGATCGAGAGCGGCTTCCTGATCCCGGCGCCCCGGGTCCGGATCAGCTCGGGGAGGGCATGCTCCGTCAGGAAGTCGAAGTGGCCCGCCTCCCGGAAGAAATCGGTCTTGTTGGTGGTGACCACGTCGATCAGGTGGACCAGTTCCTGCTCCGCCCCCTCGTGGCTGAAGATATAGTCGGCGTACTCCCGGAACGTCGGGATGCCGAGCTTGCGGAGCCGCTTCTGGAGCCGCGCCTCCAGCATCGTCTTCTTGGCGGGAGGCATCTTGATCCCGCATTCGCCGTAGATGAACTCGCTGAATCGGGCAAACTCCCGATCCGACAGGGATGCGGAGGCGGAGCGGGTATCCTTGGAAGCACTGAGCATAAGGACTGTCTTTCGCCTCCCGTCCCTACGCCGCCTCGTCGGCCACCGTTCCGGCGGTGACGATCTCCTCGCAGGTGAAGGTCCTGTCGATGTCGAGGATCATGATGAACTGGCCGTCATGCTTACCCATCCCGAGGATGAAGTCGGTGTTCAGCTTCGTCCCGATCCGGGGTGCCGGCTCGATCTGCTCCGGCTCCAGCTCGAACACCTCCTGCACCGAATCGGCCAGGGCGCCGAGAATGACCGTCTCCCCCTCGTGGGCCACCTCCACCACGATGATGCAGGTATTTACCGTCTTCTCGGTCCCGGCCATGCCGAACTTGAGCCGCATGTCCATCACCGGCACCACGCTGCCGCGCAGGTTGATCACCCCCCGCATGAAGTCGGGGGTCTGGGGGACCTTGGTAATGGTGGTGAACTCAAGAATCTCGCGAACCTTCGCCACATCCACCGCGAAGACCTCCTCCGCCAGCTTGAAGGTCAGATACTGCCGTATTTCGGTGATCGCCGCAACGCTCATGAAACCCTCCGTTCGATTCGTATGGGAGTCTTTCTTCTCCCTATCGTCAAACTCTGGAGATTCTTTAATCTATTCAGGAATTCCCTGAGTCGACCCCCGGGGAATGCCGAAGGTTCCGAAGGTCTCAAAACTTTTCGAACTCGTCATCCAACCGGTCGTCGAGCTGGAGATCAACGCCGGCGTTGGCGACCTTCTTCCTGCCGTAGCCGTTGGCATACCCGTTGGCGTGGGAAACGGCCACGTGCTTCACCTCGGCCGGAGGCGCAACCCGCGGCTTGCCCACGGTGACCCTGCGGCCGGCGGCCAGGGCGCCGTCCACCCGGAAGAAGGCGATGGTCGCCTGGAGCTGCTCCGCCTGGCTCGCCAGCTCCTCGCTGGTGGAGGCCATCTCCTCAGAGGCTGAGGCGTTCTGCTGGATCACCTGGTCCAGCTGCTGGATCGCCCGGTTGATCTGCTCCGCCCCGGTGTCCTGCTCCTTGCACGCCGCGCTGATCTCCTGCACCAGCTCGGCGGTCCGCTGGATGTCCGGCACCATCCGGGCCAACATCTCCCCGGCCGCTTCCGCCACCTGCACGCTGGAGGCGGAGAGCTCGCTGATCTCCCCCGCCGCGTGCTGGCTCCGCTCGGCAAGCTTTCGCACCTCCGCCGCCACCACCGCGAACCCCTTGCCGTGCTCCCCCGCCCGGGCCGCCTCGATGGCCGCGTTCAGCGCCAACAGGTTCGTCTGCCGCGCGATCTCCTCGATGATCGAGATCTTCCCGGCGATCTCCTTCATGGCATGGACCGTCTCGGTCACCGCCTTCCCGCCCGCCTTGGCGTCCTCGG
>JAJZUC010000076.1 GCA_021847245.1 Deltaproteobacteria bacterium
CTTCTCGGCGCCCTTCAGATGGAGCTGCCGGTTAGATACCTCGAGGTGTACCTGGCGAAGGGGAAGCAGTATTCCATGGTGTCGACGATGGTCATGGTGCTTCTCATCCTGATCGCCATCGCCCTCTTCCTGAATACCTACGTGAACCGTCCCCTCAAGGGGGTCATCTCGTCGATGCAGCGGGTCGAACAGGGAGACTTCAATGTCTCGGTCGATTTCACGAGCAGCGCCGAGATGGCGGCCCTTTCCGACAAGTTCAACATGATGGTGAGCAAGCTCAGATACTATATGGAGACCACCATCGGCCACGAACGGGAGCTCGCCCGCGCCCAGTCGAAGCTGGCCCACCACCACGAGATGCACCTGATGAACCAGAAGCTGGAGGATCAGCTCCGGGAGATCGAAAACCTCAACGTCAACATGGAGGAGCGGATCGAGGAGATCGAGGAGGCGAACTACAAAATCGCCGACCTCGCCAGCGAACTGGAGGAGAAGAACGCCAACCTGGAGCGCGCCGTCGCGCGGCTCTCCACCCTCTACAAGGTGGGGCTCGCCGTCAACTCCACCATCGACATCGACCGGCTCTTCACCCTGGTCGTCCAGACCACCGTATCGACGCTGCAGGCGCAGATCGGCTACATCATCCTCTACTCCCCCGGCGACCGGATGCTGCGGGTGACGACGCTCCTGGGGCACGATCACCGGCCGGGGGTGGCGACGATTCCGATGAAGCCTTCCAGCGTCTCCACCTGGGTCATCGAGAACCGCAAGCCCCTGCTGATTACCGACATAAACGAGCATCCCGAGTTCGACCGTTACAGCGCCCTCGGCTACGAGCGCAGGACCCTCATCTGCGCACCGCTCATGGTGAAGGACGAGATCATCGGCACCATCACCGTCGTCAACAAGAGCGACAACGCCACCTTCAATGCCGAGGAGCTGGAACTGCTCACCACCATCGCCGCCCAGGCGAGCATCGCCATCAAGAACGCCCAGCTCTACGACGAGCAGCAGGCGACCTACCTCCACACGATCCAGGCCCTGGTCTCCGCCATCGAGGCGAGCGACAGCTACACCCGCGGCCATTCGGAGCGGGTCACCCGCTACTCCACGGAGCTGGCGAAAAAGCTCGGGCTCTCCCACGACCGCCTCAAGGTGATCGAGCGGGCCGCCATCCTCCACGACATCGGCAAGATCGGCATCGACCTGGGCCTCCTCCACAAGGAGGGGAAACTGACCCCCGACGACATCCAGCAGCTCCACCAGCACCCGGTCATCGGCATGAAGATCCTGGAGCCGATCGACTTCCTCCAGGACGTGCGTCTCTGCATCGGCCAGCACCACGAGCGGGTCG
Organism: Deltaproteobacteria bacterium; assembly: GCA_021847245.1. GTDB lineage: Bacteria > Desulfobacterota > Desulfuromonadia > Geobacterales > Geobacteraceae > Geobacter. Next base: position 1,355 of record JAJZUC010000076.1, read on the forward strand.
ACGGCGAGGGGTACCCCAACCGCCTCACCTCGGACGAGATGCTCCTGGAATCGCGGGTCCTCGCCATCGCCGACGCCTTCGACGCCATGACCTCCGACCGCCCCTACCGCAAGGCGCTCCCGGTGGAAGCGGCGGTGAAGGAGCTGCTGGACCATTCCGGCAGCCAGTTCGACTCCGACCTCGTCCGTCACTTCGTCGAGCTCCTCGCCAGCGGCTCCCTCGGCTTCACCTTCGCCCGCACCGACCGGGACGACATCCCCGTCGACCGCGAGGAGCGTTACGCCGAGCGGAAAGTGGTCGCCATGAGCGACTACAGCAGCCGCCCCCTCTGACCACCCTCCCGCAATTTTCCGGTTTGCCGCCCCCCGGGGATCATGGTATAAGGTTTCCGACCTTTGCTCGCCCGCTCTCCCATCTGACTACAGGATAATCCGCGTGCCGAACCTCCTCTCCATCAAGGGGCTGACGACCCGTTTCCGGGTGCCGGACGGAATCGTTCGCGCCGTGAACGACATCGACCTGGTGCTCGACGCCGGAGAGACGCTGGCGCTCGTGGGGGAGTCGGGGTGCGGCAAGAGCGTCACCGCCTTATCGATCCTCCGCCTCGTCCCCCCACCCGGCGAGATTACGGGGGGGACGATCCTCTTCGAGGGTGAAGATCTCCTCAAGGCCAGCGCCGAGGAGATGCGGCACATCCGGGGGAACCGGATCTCCATGGTCTTCCAGGAGCCGATGACCTCCCTCAACCCGGTCTTCCGGATCGGAAACCAGATCGCCGAAGGGCTCATGCTGCACCGGGGGCTTTCCCGTGCCGAGGCCCGGGAGGAGGCGGTCCGGCTCCTGGCCCAGGTCGGCATCCCCTCCCCCGTCGAGCGCCTCGGCGACTATCCCCACCAGCTCTCGGGAGGAATGCGACAGCGGGTCATGATCGCCATGGCCCTTGCCTGCCGGCCCCGGATCCTCATCGCGGATGAGCCGACCACCGCCCTCGACGTCACCATCCAGGCCCAGATCCTGGAGCTCCTCGACCGCCTCAGGGAAGAGAGCGGCATGGCGCTTCTCCTCATCACCCACGACTTGGGAGTGGTGGCCGAACGGGCGGACCGCACCATGGTGATGTACGCCGGACGGATCGTGGAAGAGGGACCGACGGAACGGCTCCTGGCCGCACCCCTTCACCCGTACACCGAGGGGCTTCTCTCCTCCCTCCCCCAGCGGAGCGAACCGGGTGCCCCCTTGCGGACGGTTCCGGGACAGGTGCCGGGGCTGCGGGAAGATCTGCCGGGATGCGGGTTCTGTGACCGCTGCCCCGACAGGCGGTGGGAGTGCTCCCGTGAAACGCCCCACCTGAAGGAAATCGAACCGGACCGTCGGGTCCGCTGCTGGAAATACCGATGAGCGCACCCCTTCTCGAAGCTGACAACCTGATCAAGACCTTCTCCGTCAAGCCGGGGCCGTTCGCCCCGAGGCGCGAGCTGCGGGCGGTGGATGGCGTAAGCCTGCGGATCACACCGGGGGAGACCCTCGGCCTTGCCGGCGAATCGGGCTGCGGTAAATCCACCGTCGGACGGCTCCTCACCGGGCTCATCCCGGCCGACGGCGGGAGCATCCGGTACCGCGGCAGGGAGCTGGCGGAGATGGGGCGCGGAGAGATCACCTCCTTCCGCAAGGATGTGCAGATGGTCTTCCAGGACCCCTTTTCCTCCCTCAACCCGCGGATGCGGGTCGGCGAGATCATCGGCGAACCGCTGGCGATCCATCGCATCGGCCCAAAGGAAGAGCGCCGGGAGCGGGTCATCGAGCTGATGGCGAAGGTGGGACTCGCCCCGGACCAGGTCAACCGCTACCCCCACGAGTTCTCCGGGGGCCAGCGGCAGCGGATCGGCATAGCCCGCGCCCTGGCGGCCTCGCCGCAACTGATCGTCGCCGACGAGCCGGTCTCGGCCCTGGATCTCTCCATCCAGGCCCAGATCATCAACCTCCTCCAGGGGCTCAGGCAGGAGCTCGGACTCTCCTACCTCTTCATCGCCCACGACCTCTCGGTGGTCCGCCACATGAGCGACCGGGTCGCGGTGATGTACCTCGGCCGGATCGTCGAACTCGGCACCCGCGACGCCGTCTTCTCCCGCTTTCAGCACCCCTATACCGAAGCGCTCCTCTCGGCCGTCCCCCACGTCGGCGAAGAGAGGAAAAGAGCACGGATCATCCTCAGGGGGGATCCCCCCTCCCCCCTCGACCCGCCGCCGGGATGCCCCTTCCACCCCCGCTGCCCCTATGCGGAGCCGCTCTGCACGTCGGCCCCCCCCCCTCTCGAAGAGAAGGAGCCCGGCCATCTGGCCGCCTGCCACTTCAGTAAAAAGCTGTTTTACAGGCCATAACCTTTTTCTTGACAGCCCCGATTGGGAACTATATAAATATATCTGGATATTCCCTACAGACTTCGTGAGAGCGTCACCGGCCAGCCAGGTCGCTTCCCACGCCCCGAGGGCGAGGAGACCCCATGGATTTCGACAAGAGCAGAAATTTCACCGAAGAAGCGGAGATTTTCAAGGTCCTCGGCCATCCGATCCGGCTCAAGATCGTGGCAGGCCTCTGCACACGGGAGTGCAACGTGAAGCACATCTGGGAATGCCTGGGGCTCCCCCAGGCCACCGTTTCCCAGCACCTGGCGCTCCTGAAGAACAAGGGGATCATCGAAGGGAAGCGCGAAGGGGTGGAGGTCCACTACTCGGTGGTCCACCCCCTGGCCAAGAAGCTGATCGAGGTCCTCGGCTGATCCTCTCCCGCCACAGCCCACCACAACCGAATCCCCTCCCGCGAGGGGATTTTTTTTGGAGCAGACCATGACAGAGCAGCCCATCCGCATCACCCTCGCCCGGGGCGAGGACCGACGGATCAAGGGGGGTCACCCCTGGGTCTTCAGCAACGAGGTCCGGGAGATCCGGGGCGAGAAGAGCGCCGGCGCGACCGCCGAGATCTACGACGCCGGCGGGGGATTCCTCGGCTCCGGTTACTACAATCCCAGCTCCCTCATCGCCGCGCGGCTCCTCTCCCGCGAGCGGACCGACATCGACACGGCGGCCTTCTTCCGGGAGCGGATCGGCCGGGCGGCGGAGCTGCGGCGCCGGCTCTACCCCGATCTTGTCACCTTCCGGGTGGTTCACGGCGAGGGGGACTTCCTCCCCGGCCTGGTGGTCGACCGGTACGGCGACTGGCTTTCGATCCAGATCCTGACGGCGGGGATGGAGCGGCGGCGGGAGGCGATCGTGGCGGCGCTGGTGGAGCTCTTCGCCCCCCGGGGGATCATCGCCCGCAACGACGTGGCGGTCCGGGGCCTGGAGGGGCTTGACGAGCGGATCGAGGTACTCTGCGGCGAGATTCCGGAGACGGTGGAAGCGGTGGAGCACGGGCTCCGCTTCCGGGTCGATCTCGCCGGCGGGCAGAAGACGGGGCATTTCCTCGACCAGAAGGAGAACCACCTGGTGCTGAAGGGGATGGCGGCGGGGAAGCGGGTCCTCGACTGTTTCTGCTACTCGGGGAGTTGGGGAGTCCATGCCGCCCACTTCGGCGCGGCGGAAGTGACCTGCGTCGACATCTCGGAGCGGGCTGCGGCCCTCGCCCGGGAAAACGCGGCCCTGAACGGGGTGGAGAAGGTGGTCAAGGTGGAGGTCTGCGACGCCTTCGAGCGGCTCCGCAGCCTCAGGCACGAGGGGCGGCGCTTCGACGTGGTGGTCCTCGACCCCCCCGCCTTCGTGAAGAGCCGCAAGGCGCTGAAGGAAGCGGAAAAAGGGTACCTGACCATCAACCGGCGGGGGATGGAGCTCCTGGAAGAGGGGGGATACCTGATCACCTGCTCCTGCTCCTACCACATGGGGCGGGAGCCGTTTCGCGAGCTTCTGGCCCAGGCTGCCCGCCAGGCGGGGCGACCGATGCGGCTGGTGGAGTCCCGCTCCCAGGCCCCGGACCATCCGGTCCTCCTCTCCGTCCCGGAGACCGAGTACCTGAAATGCTTCGTCCTGCAGGCGGTGTGAGAACCGCGTGAGACGTGAAAACCTGGAAATCTCGTGAGACGTTAGACGTGAGATGTGAGACGCGAAAACCTATCTCTTCTCACATCTCACGTCTCACTTTTCACCCCCATCCCGTAGATGACGGCGTAGGTGGCCGGAATCCCCTCCGGCGCGCCGAACCGCTCCCCGTAGATCCGCATCATCTCCGCCATGACCCGCCGCTCCGCCAGTCCCCGCGGCCGGCGCGGCGAGGCGTTCCCCGCGCCGATCCGCCGGACCGCCCGGAGGAAGGCCGGCACGTCGGGGTGATACTCAATCTCGTCTTCCACCGTGAGCGAGGTGACGCCGAAGCCGGCCCGCTCCAGGGCACCGCGGACCTCGCCGGCCGAAAAGAAGCGCTGGGTGCGGTCGTTGTCCCGCTCCACGGCCGCCAGGGCGGCGCGGTAAGAGGCCTTCAGCTCGCGGAAGGTCCCCGCGCCGAAGAGGGCGAAGGCGAAGAGGCCGCCCGGCGTGAGAACGCGCCACGCTTCGGCGAAGGCCGCATCGAGGCTCTCAAGCCACTGGAAGGTGGAGGAGGAGGCCACGAGGTCGAAGGACGCCGCCGGGAAGGGGAGCCGCTCCGCATCGGCCACGGCGATCACCGTCCGCTCCCGGCCGGCGAGGGAAAGCCGGGCCGCGGCCGCCATGGCCGGCGCCAGATCGACACACGCCAGAGACGCACCGGGATGGCGGCTGCCGAGGGTCCGGCCGAGGAGCCCCGTGCCGGTTCCCACGTCAAGGATCCGCTCCGGGCTCACCCCTTCCGCATCGAGTATCTCCATCAGCCGCGCCACCACCCGCTTCTGGACCGCGGCATGGGCGTCGTACTCCCCCGCCTGCCGGTGGAAGGCGCTCTGGACCCTGCGGCGGTCAATCACGGAGGGGCACCTCCCCGAGAAACTCCCCCACGAGCCGGTTGAACCTGGAGGGATCCGACAGAAACGGCGCATGCCCCGCCCCTTCGAAGAGCGCCAGCCGAGCCCCCGCAATCCGCTCCGCCAGGAAGCGCCCGGCGCCGGGAGGGCAGATGGCGTCCCGCTCGCCGTGGATCACGAGGGTCGGCGTCCGGATCTCCCCGAGCATCGCCCGGTGGTCGCCGCCGGCAAGGGTATCGAGGGTGGCGGCCACGGCCCGGGGGTCGGGGAGAAGCCGGGGAATGACGATCTCGTGAGCGATCCGCTGGTTCGCCTCCCGGGTAAGCTCTCCTTCGGCGAACATCCCCCGGAAGAACTCCCCCATCGTCCGGTCGTAGCCGCGGCGAAGCCGCAGCGCCAGCCCCCGCGCCTCAGTGGCGGGAAGGCCGAAGGGCCACTCTTCGGAGGCGGTGAATTTCGGCGTCCCCCCCACAAGCACCAGGGCGGCGAGGCGCTCGGCCAGGGCCGGATACGCCTCCAGTGCCACCTGGACCCCCAACGACCAGCCGACCAGTGCCCCCCGGCGAATCCCCAGCCGGTCGAAAAGCGCCACCAGATCGGCGGCGAAGTCGGCGAAGGCATACCCTGTCTCAGGGGCGGTCGACTTCCCGTGGCCCCGAAGGTCGGGCATGACGAGCCGGAACCGCTCGGCAAGCTCCCCCTGGAAGGCCCAGACCCTCCCTGACATGGCCCAGCCGTGGACGAAGACCACGGGGAACCCTTCCCCCAGCTCCTCGTAATGGATCGAAACATCCGGTGCGGAATCGATGAACGCCATGGCGTCAGAGCACCCCCAGTTCCCGGCCGATCCGCGCCATCACCGCCACCGCCCGCACGAGGTCCCCGTCTTCGTGGGTCGCCATGATGGTGCAGCGGAGGCGGCAGGTGCCGGCGGGGACCGTAGGGGGCCTGATCCCCTGGGCGAAGATCCCCTCATCAAGGAGGCGCCCGGTGAACGTCATCGCCTTCTCCGCCTCCCCCACGAAGAGGGGGACGATCTGGGTCTCGCTCCCCATGGTGTCGAACCCCGCCTCCGTCGCCGCCTCGCGGAAGAACCCGGCGTTGCGGCCAAGGCGCCGGCGCAAGGTCTCCCCCTCGGGGGAATCGACAATGTCGATGGCCGCCAGCGATGCCGCCAGGGCCGCCGGGGGAAGCGACGTGGAAAAGATGAAGCTCCGGGCCCGGTTCACGAGGTATTCCACCAGCTCGCGGGAGGTGGCCACGTAGGCGCCGAAGCTCCCCAGGGCCTTGCCGAGGGTCCCCATCTGGAGGTCGATCTTCCCCGCCACCCCAAGCATCTCCCCGCTCCCCCGCCCCCCCGCCCCGAGGACCCCGGTGCCGTGGGCATCGTCCACCATGAGGAGGGCGCCGAACTCCCGCTTCAACGCCACCAGCTCCCGAAGGGGGGCCACGTCCCCGTCCATGCTGAAGACCCCGTCGGTAACGATGAGCCGGCGCCCCGTGGTCGGGTTCGCCTCCAGGAGGCGGCGAAGCGCCCTAACGTCATTGTGGGGGTAGCGGACGAACTTCGCGCGGGAGAGGAGGGCGCCGTCCACGATGCTCGCGTGGTTCAGCCGGTCGGAGAAGATCACGTCCCCCTTCCCCGCCAGGGCCGGGATGATCCCGCTGTTGGCCGCATACCCCGAGTTGAAGAGGAGCGCCGCCTCGGTCCCCTTGAAGCGGGCGAGCCGCTCCTCCAGAGCCTCGTGGAGCTCCATGGTCCCGGAGACGAGCCGCGAGGCGCCGCTCCCCGTCCCGAAACGCTCCACCGCCCGGACCGCCGCCTCCTTGAGGCGCGGATGGTCGGCAAGCCCCAGGTAGTTGTTGGAACAGAGAAGGAGCACCTCCCGCCCCTCCATCCACACCCGGCTCCCCTGGCTCCCGGCCACGGGGCGAAGCCGGCGATGGAGCCCCTGCCGGCGCAACTCTTCCAGTTCTTCAGCGATGCTTCTGGACACGCAATCCCCCTCGGAATGATTGACGCAGAAGCCCCCTTTGTAGCACACGGCCCGCCGCATCGTCAACTCAGGCACGCAGCATGGTTAACGATCGACTTCTTGACAAATCGGGCCCCATGGGGTAACGTGCCGCATATCACATCGTTAGCCAGTATCAGATAGACGACAATACTAAACCATCCGCAAGGGTGGGACGGAAAGCCTACAGGGTCTCACCGAGACAGCCGGGTCGCCGAAATATCAAACGATATTCTCAGCCCCGGCTTTTTTGCGTTGACCGATCGAAGCCGGGGAGAACAATCGAAAGGAGATGGCATGGGCAAGTTAAAAATTTTGGCAGCATTATTTGTCTGCCTGCTCTTGATGGCTTCCTTGGCAGGCTGCGGCGGAGGCGGCGGGGCGACAACGGCAACGGCACCGGATGCTCCGGCAGCAAATGCAGGGGGCGGAACACCCGCGATAAACAGTGGCGGGACTCCTCCGGCAGAGTCGACAGTGCCGACAGTGCCGACAGGGTCGGTCACGCTGGCGTGGGATGCTCCCACGGATGCTAACGGACGGCTCGCGGCAGTTTCCGGGTACAAGGTCTATTACGGCACAGCACCCGGCAACTACACCAACGCCGTCAAGGTAGAAGCAGCCACAACCTATACGGTCAGCGGCCTTGCTCCCGGGACCTACTACTTCAACGTCACAGACTATGATGCATCCGGAAACGAGAGCGGTTTTGCGAATGAGGTGAGTAAGACTATCCCGTGATGGGACAAATAGGCAAAAACCTAACCGGACAACGCTGGCCTGAAACAAAAGAGCGGCCAGAACATAATTCGGTCGCTCTTTTGCTTGAACGTTGCAGTTGGGCCGAACGCACGGTTCAGCGCGGAGGTCTTCAGCCGCCGCCGACGGAGCACGATGGTCCGGCCGACGCGCCGGAGCCTACCGTGCAGGCCGATATCCGCTTCCTGACCTCCCTCGACCCGCACTTCGGGCAGACGGTATCCGCCTCCCCCGCCCCCATCTTCTGCAGACGGGAGAAGTTCTCGCCACACGCTTCACACAAGTACTCATAAATCGGCATAGTCGGCACCTCCAGCAGAAATATCGGGTTAACGCACCGTTATCTCAGATATCAACATGAAAAAAGGGCTTGTAACCCCCCTTTTTCCTGTTCATGGATGTTTCGATGGCTAAGCAGCTTATCTCCATTCGTCTGTCCACTGGCGTTTAGCTTCATCTATCTTCACGAAAAGAGAGACGACCCTATTTCCTTCTTTCCGTGCGGCGTCCGTTCTGCAATAATCCGCGATTTTTTTCCCACGGGCGATGATCTCGCGAAACAATAACTCGTTTTGCTTACTCATCACTACTCGTCCATTTTCCCACTTCGATACTTGTGATTTATCACAATGCAGGTTGTCAGCAAAATCAGTGCCTGACCAGCCCAGCGATTTTCTCAAGAACACAATTTCCGCGGGTGTGAGTCGTTCTTCTTTCTTTACGAGTGCATGGGCTATGCAATCATGCAGAGCCTCCATCTTGGGTATTTTCGGCACCAGCGATCCGCACTCAGGACAACTCCTCACGGTGATCCCCGCAAGAATTACGTTATTCAGGCCGCCCATCCCTTTTCGGGAATGCGTTCGTCAGCGCTTCGCCAAAACCGCGCCACAGCGTCTATCCTCTCGAAAAACGACAGACGGCACCAGCCGTATGTAAAACAACTCGCCGACCAGTTCCACCAGTGTCTGAGTCACAATGACAGCAGGCACCACACTCCAGGCATCCGGCAAGGCCAGTGCAAGGGGAAGCACGACCAGTGAGTTGCGCGTCCCCGCGCTAAAAATCAACGCCCTCCCGGCCTGTGTGTCCAAGCGAAACGCGCACGCTGTCAGGCGGGCGAGGAGGGGCATGATCAACATGAAGGCCACGTAGATTGGTATGGCTCGGATCACTACCGAGAGGTACTGTTCGATTCTGCCGATTTGAGAGGCTACGACGAAAAGCAGAGTAAGCGCCATGAACGGCACGGGCAGCCATGCCGTTGCTTCAAGCCAGACTGCGCCGCTACGTCGGCGCTTGGCCCAGAACTCGGTTGCCAAAGCAAGCCCCAGAGGCAAGACGATGAGCACGAGAAATGCTTCCAGGAACGGGCCTGTGCTCATCACCCAGGCGGCTCGATCTCCCAAGAAAAGCCACAGATAAATGGGAAGTAAGAGCATCTGGACGAGAAGTAGCAACGGCGTAGAGGCAAGCACAAGCTGTGCGTTTCCACGCCCAAGGTGGGTAAAGACGATGACGTAGTCAATGCAGGGCGTAAGCAGAACGAGGTATACCCCGAGCAGCAAAGGCGGATGCTCCGGCAACAAGCGAGACAACAACCAAACAAGCAGTGGAACAACGATGAAATTCACGGTCAGCAAGGCTGCGGTAAATCGATGGTTCGCGAACGCTTCGCGTAGATAGAGAAACGGAATCTGCGAAAACATGCTGTAAAGTAAGATTGCAAGCACCGGTGAGATCAGGAATTCCAGGCTCGCGCCGAAAGCAGGACGCCACGACCCAAACGCCGTCCCGATAGCCAATGCCACGGCATATACCAAGATCTGCTTTTCTTCTAGTTGTTCTCTCGACACAGTGCTTCCTTAAGTTAAGACGCATAACGTCACAAGCCTGACCGGCTTGCCCCGTCTTGGCGCTAGTTGGCACTCTTACGTTCTGGATACTATTGGTGTGAATATATATAAAAAACAGCCAGTACAGCTATGGAAGCTGCCGAAACAGAGAACAAAGCATAGAATTTCTGGCTCCGTGTTACAGTCGCACGACTTACAATCAAGCCGCAACAAAACCACACAATCGGAGTAATGATATAATATGCTAACCCGAGGACAGCTAACCAATCAGGGTTCATTTCTGGACTGGATGGCATAAACCATAATGAAAGGGTAAAAGCCAAACCGATAAAGAGGCAGGTCGCAATGAAAATAAAACGTTTCATCACTTGACCTCCCAGAACAGAATCTGCCTAGACTCACTCAAATCTGAATAGACATGAGAAATGTGGCTAATACCGATACTGAAGCGAGCAAATGTTGTTAAGGCACCGCGTAGCCCAGATGCGGTAAGTCTGGAACCATTCCACAAATCAATATGGTCACCGCTTCTGTTTCCTTCAGACTCTCCATCGCGTTGCCAGTAGTCTTTAAAAAAGATGATGCCGGTACGTCCAGCAATCTTCTTTTCCCAGTCCTTTCCTGTGACTGTCTCAGGCTTTGGAGGTAGCCCGCAAAACGGACGTAACTTGAGCCAAGCGGCAAGTTCCTCTGCCGCAGCCGCAGTAATTTTACCATTTATTAGAATCCGGCTACTTCCTCTAAAAGATTTCATTTCTACGCCTGACTTGTGCATACGCTAACCTTAATGGCACACTGGTTTTCAAAACCTTTCGGCGGTTTGCCAGTTTTCTCGTCAATGTATGGCTTGGCATCTGGATAGTTTGCCCAAATGGTAAACATGTAGCGCGCCCGGTACCCTGGACACAAGATAAGAGTCACGCAGCCATTTTGAGTTGATACTCCTCGAATGCCTGTCGTGGGCTTCTGAAACCGAGTTTTTCGACCAGCCACTGCTGGTTGTAACGATCCATAAAGTCAGCTATTGCCGCCCGGACTTCTTCGATAGTGCGGTAATGGCGACCATAGATGACCTGCTCTTTGATGGTTCGATTGAACCGTTCCGTGACGCCGTTGGTCTGCGGCTCGGCAACAAACGCAAAGCTTGGGGCGATCCCCCAAAACTTGATCTGGTTCTGGAAATGTTCCGAGAGGTACTGGGTGCCGTGATCCATTCGCAGTGCCAGCCCTCTGGCCGCAGCGGCACCGACCGAGCCGAAGCGGGCCTTGATTCCCATGGAGAGCGGCTGGAGTGCGGCAAATCGGTCGCCATTCTTGGTCACATGCCAGCCGACGCATTCGGCATTCCAGTGCTCAACGGCGGTAAACAGCCAGCACCAGCCTTCTTCCAGGGTGAAGATCCTGGTGCCGTCCGTGCCCCACATGACGTTAGGGGCTGCTGTGATAATCTTGCCAGTGTGCTCCTTGGGTTGTCCCTGGACAACCCGGTGGGGGGAAAGCAGATTGTTCTCCCGCATGAGACGCAGGATCCGCTTACGGCCGACTTTGATCCCTTTGACGAACCGTAGGCGCCCCCAGACTTTGCGGTGCCCCTCGCCGATGAAGGTGGAGGTTTCCAGGTCAGTCCGGATAAGAGCAAGCACCTCGTCGTCGGTGAGCAATGTTTTCGGGCCACGCTTGTTCAGCACCGACGGGACTGCTTTTCTGGCGACTCGACCATAGAACGACGAGCGGGGCATTTCCCAGGCACAACAGACGCGCTGGACGCCGTAAGCTTTACCAGTGGCAGGGGAGATCGCAGCGCTCATCTCTTCGATCTCCTCGGGGCCAAAGGGTGGGCACGCCTCGCTTTCTCCCGGAGCAACTCGTTCTCCATAGTGATCTCCCCGATGCGCTTGAAGGCTGCATCGAGTTCTGCAACGAGCGGATCACCTTCGCGAGCCTTGAGGGCCGATTCAATCCCCTGGAGGGCCTTTTGATGCCATTCCTCCAAGCGATAGATCTCGATGCCCAACTCACGGGATAACGCATCGACCGATTCACCGCGCATTAACCGCAGGACAACTTCCTTCTTGCGGTTTGCACTCCAACGTTTGATTTCCGGTGCCGCTCCAGTCGAGCTACGCTCTCCTTCCGCTGCACCGGAGACATTTACATCCTTTGCCATTGACGACCTCCTTGAACGCGTACATTTACCTCATTTTCGTGTCCAAGAAAACCGGGGCCGCCATACC
>JAJZUC010000077.1 GCA_021847245.1 Deltaproteobacteria bacterium
GAAGAGGCCGCTGAAACCCTTTTTTTATAGAGCAGTAGCGGGGATTACGAGGCAAGCGGTTACGCGGCCTTAATCTGAACAACCTGCGCCGAGACGTGACTAGCAGCGACCATAGGCGGGAAACTCTTCAACTGAGAACCGCGCCAGGCTGCCGGGTTCATGCCAACCTCGCCATGTTGATCGCCCCTCACCTGAAAACACCTGCATGATCGAGAAGGTGGGGGGCGACCAGGCTATTCGCTGAATTTTTACCGATCCAAATTCTGGGTGGCATAGTGCGGAGTAACCATGGATCACGCCACCTCAGCGCTATCTTCAGTAGTGCCTGATTTATTTTTCAGTATTTCAAGGAGAAGGACTTCCCATTTGAGGAGGGCATCTTTCTTCTCATTATCGTAGCGGTACTTGTTGTACACTCCCACCACACCGGGCTTTATGTGATTCACTACTTCCTCACCTACCTCATCTAATACCCCGACTCGTGCCATATTTGTGCGAGCGGTGCGACGTAGGTCATGGGGTGACCACGGCTTCATGCCGAAGTAGGGCTCTTTTCTTGCCTTGATTTTTCGGTTGCCGACGACCTTGACCACGTCATCACTCAGGTAACCGCGATTTATCGCCTGGGACAAGGCGTTTTGAGAAACATGCCCCCGCTTTCCCCTTCCAGAGGGGAAGATATAGCCTTTGCCGTCTCCGATCAACTCAAGGGCCGTGTCCGTCAGGTACACACGATGCTCCCTCTCATTCTTTCCCGCTACCTCGGAAGGAATGGTCCACCATCTCCCCTTTATCTGGTCGCTGTGCATTTGAGCTACTTCGCCTGGGCGTTGCGCTGTCACAAGGATGAGCTTCAAGGCACGCTTTATTTCACGAGAGCTCGATGCTTTGCTGATCTCATCCCACGCCTTGACGACCTCGTCATCATCAAGGTGGCGCTCATCGGCTTTCGGCGCAATCTTCGGCACCGATTCCGTAATCTCGATGAATGGCTGAATTTCGGCCCACTCTTGGCGGCAGGCGTACTTGAACATCTGTCTGGCAAACTTCATGGTATTGCGTGCCGATCCAGGCACGGTGGAAGCGATTTTCTGGATGAGCGTTACGGCATGCTTGTGTCTTACTGCCGCGATTTCCATTTGTCCTATGTTCGGGAGGATATGTACTTTGATACAGCTTACGGCTGACCCTTGCCAACGCTCGGAGTGGTTTTCTTTAGAGTAGTTAACGAACCAGACACCGGCGAGCTGCTCGACAGTAGTCGGAACAAAATTCTCGGGCACCCCTTCCGTAACAAGGGTGTCAAAGGTGTATTTTTCGAGATGGGTCGCTGCAGTGGCAGCAGCCTCCGCTTCTTGGGCTGCTTCCCGTACTGTCTTCGCCTTTTCCTCAGCAGCGGCTTTCTTCTCCTCGCGAGGGTCAATACCTCTTTTCACTAACTTGAACGCATCGTTGTATGCTATTCTTGCATCCGCCAGGGATGTCGCCGGGTAGTTGCCAAGTTGCAAGTACCCCTTCTCCTTGTTAAGCTCAAAAATATACAGGAAAGTTTTCGATCCCGAGGGGAGGACCTGGAGTGCAAAACCCCGTCCTTCTCTAACCACGAACTTCTTCTGTTGGGGCTTAATCGACGCGAGGAATTTTTCCGTAAACTGCTTCATTCGACCTCCTGTCGTTGCATCCGTTTTGCATCCGTTTTGATCGTCCCGAACCCCTGTTGCATCCGTTTTGCATCCGTTTGGTGGTTGGCAGGTGGAGAGAGATCGAGAAACGTATGGAAAGAAAAATAAAATAAAAATGATGTAAAGTCAAGGAGATGTGTAGGGTGGGTGAAATGTTGGGAACCAAAATGACAGCCGGTGAAACGTCAGAGTGTCAGCTTCCCAAGCTGAAGGTCGCGGGTTCGAATCCCGTTTCCCGCTCCAAGAAAATCAAGGGGTTAGGTCGATAGACCTAGCTCCTTTTTTCTTATTTTGGTTTCCGCGTGGCCTCTCGCGTGGCCTCATTTTTTAATACGGACAATAAAACGACAGGCAAAAAGCAAGGACTTCGTGAAACTCCAGGAGACATGCCCCCCCTTGACCATCCCTCAACGACCGGCTTTTTTTCAGCGGCCACCCTCCTCTCATCCGTACATCTTCTTTAACCTTTCCACAGTGCTTTGAACTCTTCCCTCAAGCCCTCCGGCGCCAGAACTGAACCTGTGCGCCGAATCCCCTTAACCAACAGTGGAGTTGGCGATCAATCAGCACCTCAGCCTCCACGGGTACTGTAGCGACTGCGGCGATTTTCCCTGTACGAGGCTCACCGAATAGTCGCAGAAAAGCCCCAGATATGCAGAGGCCTTGAGCCGGTTGAAATCGAGCTGATCAAGCCAGGAGTGAAAAACGGGGCTTACCTCCCGAATCCTGTCTAACCTGCGGGCTTCCCGCTTCTTTCGTGAACTAGGCTATCTACGCCTTGAAAAACAAGCTTGTTGTAGATGCCGTCCATCTGCTCGGCGGTATACGGAAAATCCCGGTTAACCCACCAGGTCACCAGACCGATCAGCGTGTTCGCCATGTGATGCGCAAGCAACTCGGCAGGCATGCCAAGTCCGCTGCCGGCCTCGCGCTTCTGTATCCAGTGGCGGGCGTAAGCCATGATCAGGTGGCGCAGATGCCCCATGATCAGGGCATTCCCTTCCGTTCGCAGCAAGGCCTTTGCATACGATCTGTATTCCTCCACATGCCGGAATACGGCAAGGCTGAAATCGGTCAAATCAGCGGCATCCTCTCCCGCATCGTGGGCAAGGGATAGCAGACGGTTTGCCTCGAACGTGTCGCGGAACTGGTCCAGGCCGCTCAAGAACAAATCGTCCTTGTCTCGGAAGTGCGCATAGAACGTGGAGCGGCCCACATCGGCCTGATCCAGGATATCCTGCACCGTTATCTCCCCATACCCCTTTGCCAGGATGAGGCGCTGGAGCGCATCCCGCAACATCTGTCGGGACCGTTTCACCCGGCGGTCTTCTCTCATACCCCCTCCTTCTTTCCGAACAGCCGCGATCATCTGTCCGCTATCGGACATCCAGCCCCGTACGTCTGTTGACCCCGGCATGCCAAGGCCTTACATTGAGATAACAGACAGCGTGTTCGCTTTCATACAGGATGTTCGCTTCACACCCGTTTGTCAACCTTTTCCCCGGAAACGGCAGCCGGGGGAGACATACCAACAGTTCAGGGAGGTCAGTCATGGAGATTCTGCAACGCCCGGTCGTCAATGAAACAGGTTACGAACCCGAGGTCCTGATCGATGTCAGGGGGGTGACGAAGTCGTTTGCCACTTCTTATGGCGAATTTGCCGCGCTGAAGGGAGTCTCCCTCCAGGTCAGGAGGGGACAGCTGGTCGCGCTGACGGGCAAGTCGGGCAGTGGGAAATCGACTCTTCTCAACATGATTGCCGGTATAGATCGCCCATCTCGGGGGGAGATATCCGTCGCCGGGGTCTCCATCGCCTCTCTGCCGGAAGGAGCCCTTGCCGCCTGGCGGGGGAGGAATGTCGGTGTAGTGTTTCAGTTTTTTCAGCTCATTCCGACCCTCACGATCCTCGAAAACATCGTCCTGCCGATGGACTTCTGCAACACATACCCCCGTAGAGAGCGGAGAGAACGAGCCCTTTCACTGCTGGACAGGGTCGGCATCCCGGAGCAGGCCGATAAGTTCCCCACCGCCCTTTCCGGAGGTCAGCAACAGCGAGCCGCCATTGCCAGAGCCTTGGCCAACGATCCCCCCATAATCGTCGCCGACGAGCCGACCGGGAACCTGGATTCACGCACTGCCGCATCCATCTTTGAGCTTTTCGTGGAACTTGCCGGTTCGGGAAAGACGGTGATCGTCGTCACGCACGAGAAGGATTTCGCCGGGTATTTCGAGCATACCGTCGCCATCTCGGACGGCGTGCTGCTCGATGGTGCAACCGTGGGGGGTAAATGATGAGACCAAGCATTGTCAAGGTAATTCGCGACCTCAAGACGGATTATGTGAAAAGCCTTTTACTGGTGCTCGCCATCGCCATCGGGGTCTTCGGCATCGGCTCGATTCTCGGCGGTTACGCGGTACTCACGCGGGAAATGGCCCGCAACTACTTGGGGACGGAGCCGGCCGACGCAACGATCAGGATCGAAGGCGGCACCATCGATCAGAAACTCCTGGACGGGGTAACAAGGTTTCCGGGGGTGCTCCGGGCAGAGAGGCACGCCACCGTCTCGGCCCGCATGAAGGTCGGAGAGGATTGGTACCCGCTGCTCCTTTTCGTCATCGACGATTTCCGGAACATCAGGACGAACAGATTCACGAAGCTCACAGGGGCGTGGCCCCCTCCTGCGGGAACCATGCTGGTGGAACGCACCGCGTTCAGGGTGATGAAAACAACAGAGGGAGGGTCTGTTACCGTCAAAACGCCCAATGGAACGGCAAAGACGATCACCGTCTCCGGAACGGTCCACGACCCCGGGCTGGCTCCGGCCTGGCAGGAGGAGACCGGGTACGGCTACATCACCCTGGCAACGCTGCACTGGCTCGGGGAACGGCAGGGCTTCGACGAGCTGAGGGTTTCCTTTGCCGGAAGCGAAAAATCCGCCAGAGCCATTGAAGGGAAAAGCGACGCCATCGCCCAATGGATCGGGACCCAGGGGTACAGGGTTCACGAGGTGCAGATCCCTCCTCCCCTCAGGCATCCCCATCAGGGACAGATGAACGCCGTTCTTACGCTCTTTGTCGTTTTCGGTTTCCTGACCCTGCTCCTGAGCGCGATACTCGTATCGACCTCCATCGCCACCCTCATGACAAAACAGGTTCGGGAGATCGGGGTGATGAAGACCATCGGCGCAGGCTCACGGCAGATTGCCGCCCTCTATCTCCTGATGCTGTTGATCGTCTGTCTCCTTGCAGTGGTGCCGGGTATCCATCTGAGCCGATTCTCTGCCGGCATGCTGGTGCAGCAGATCGCGGGACTGCTCAATCTGGAAATAATCGATGCCTCGATTCCCCATTGGGTTCCCATGGTGCAGGCCGCGGCGGGGGTTCTCATACCAATGGCCGCTGCCGCCCTTCCGGTCGTGCGGGCAAGCCGCATATCCGTCCTGGAGGCCCTCAACAACTTCGGCGTGTCGCAGACACGACCCGCTGATTCGTCACTGGCCAGGCTGCGCATCCTTGGCGACACCTTCACGCTTTCGCTGAGAAACGCCTTCCGGAATCGCTCAAGGGTGATGCTGACGCTGGGGTTGTTGGCCGCCGGCGGGGCCATGTTCGTCACCGCACTCAATCTCTCGGAGGCGTGGGAGGTAAGCCTGCGGAAGATCTACCAACATCGGCACTACGACCTGGAAGTAAGGCTGGCTTATCCCTCCGGCTCGGATTCTCTTATCAGGAGGATCTCCCAACTTCCTGGCATCAAGGAGGTGGAGGCCTGGGGCTATTCTCCCACCTCCTTTACGGAAGGGAGACGCTACGACCTCGTCCATACCTATCCGGACAAGGGGCACGGCAGTTTCATGCTGCTTGGGCTTCCCCTTCCCACGACGCTGGTGGACTTCCCCCTCCTTGAGGGAAGCTGGCTTGACCCGGGCAATGCCGATGGCGTGGTTCTCAACCACATGGCCCAGGCCCAGGCTCCCTTGCTGAAGGTGGGGGACCCGGTTTCGCTTTCTCTCGACGGCCGTCCCACCCGGTGGCGCATTGCCGGTTTTGTGGAAGACCTTGGTTCGCCTGCGAGCGCGTACGTCTCTGCCGATGCCTTCGCCAGGCTTTCGGGGGCGCGGGGATTGACGAACATGCTGCGTATTTCCTTCACGAGCCGTGACCGCACGACGATCTTGCAGAAAACCCGCCAGATCGAGGAGGCGCTGGAGAAGGAGGGGGGCGTTGTCGCCAAGACTATCCCCATCTCGATGCTCCGCACTGCCATGGGGGAACATATGGAGGTCCTGATCCGATCGCTCCTGGCGATGGCCTTTCTCATGGCAGCTGTCGGGGCGCTCGGTCTTATGTCGACAATGGGGATGAGCGTCATCGAACGCACCCGGGAGCTGGGGGTGATGCGGGCGATCGGCGCCACCCCGCGGGCCATAGGTCGCCTGGTGGTTTGGGAGGGGGAGATCGTAGGGGTGCTCAGCCTTTTCATCACCATTCCCTCTTCCGTGCTGCTCTCGGCTGCCATCGGCAGACTCGTCGGCAACATGGCCTTCAGAACGCCGCTGCCCCTCACGATCTCTGTTCATGCCGTTCTGGCCTGGGCCGGGATAGTTCTTTTGGGGTCTGCGTTGGCAACGACCTACCCGGCCTGGAGAGCAAGCCGCATTACTCCGCGGGAGGCCTTGACCTACCAGTAGAAAAACTTGAGGCTGATGCGGCGGCCGATGATGAAAGGCGGCGACACGGGCGGACCCTGTTGAAGCAAGATTTGCTCAGGCATCCGGTGCAACTATACGACTATCGGCGTAGTATATATTTGTGGTGTTCCGGGAGGCGTTCACTGCGGCCTACGCGGATGGGTTGAAGGGAGCTTGGGAGGCTTGCCTGTCGGGCATTCGCGGTACTTCATCGGTCGCCCCCCTCTGCCTCATCCGGCCGGTATTCCAGCAGATCCCCAGGCTGACAGTCGAGATAGCGGCAGATCGCCTCCAGGGTTGCAAAGCGAACCCCCTTGACCTTGCCGCTCTTGAGCAGCGACAGGTTCGCCTCGGTAATGCCGACATATTCCGCCAAATCCTTCGATTTGATCTTTCGCTTAGCAAGCATCACGTCAAGATTGACCACGATCATGCCGACCCTCAAACGATCTGGGCGTTCTCGTCATGGATGCGATACGCTTCATCCATGACGATGCCGAGCATCATAACCGCACAACCCACCACCAGGAGGTAGAGGTCGGCCGTGCTGAGGCCGAGCGCAATGATGAATTCCTTCTTCTCGTTGAGCAACGAAAAGGCTCCGATCACAAGTGTCGTATACAGCCCGTTGGCAGCTCCGAGCAGAACCAGGCCCGTGCCGAATTTCCGGTAACAGGTGCCGGAGGTCGGGCCGAACACCTCTCCCCGGCAGTATGCAGTGCATATGCGGTGCAAGGCTGCAAGAGTATACAGGGCAGCCGCCAGGGGGATCAACTCGATGAAGAAGCCGGCCAGCCGGTGCATATACGTCAGCGTCCCGGGTTTTACGTACGATGCGATGGTAGGCGGCAACCAGTTGGGATTGTCGATCACGAACCAGCGCAAAACCGCTATCGTGGTGCTGACAATCCCGACAGCCACCCCGAATCGGTACACACACAGGCTCATCCTTTTCAGGCGAACGGTTGATTTCATAAAAGCTCCGCAATAAAAAATTATTGTAAAACGATAAAATTTTGTTATTATACTTTATCACAATCGAGATTAATTTCAACATCTCCTGATCGGGGGAAGTAGCCCCGCACAACAACGACCTTTGTGGAGCGAGGCCCCAGATGCAAACCGCCAGATTGTTCCTGACCCTAGCCGGCCTGATCGCTGTTTCCGCCTGCACGCCGAAACAGGTCTGCCAGAACCTCTATGAAGGGATTCGGGTCAGGAACCAGTTGCAGACCCCTCCGCCGGTAATGGCAGGCAAGCCGGAAGCGCCAGCTTATCAGCAGTATGAAGTGCTGCGGAACGAACGAAGAAATCCAACAGCGACAACGGCCGACAAGCGCTGAATAGCGCCGAATGCGGTGAGATCGAAGCGAGAAAGGGAAGGAGGGATGACGCGGTGATATTTTTGACGAGGTGGTTGTGGGTGGCTCTCGCGTTGCTGGCTTTCACGACAGCCGGCTGCGCCGGTATGCCGAAAAGGCCGGAAAGCATCGCAAGGGGAGATTACTCCTCCGTCCGGGAGTATGTGTCACGGCTGGCCCGGCATGAGATGAAGAAGAAGGATGTCACCGGCCTCAGCATCGCCCTGGTGGACGATCAGCGGGTGGTCTGGGCAGAAGGTTTCGGCTTTGCGGACGAGGCCAACAAGATTCCCGCCACGCCGGAGACGATCTACCGGGCCGGTTCCATCTCCAAGCTGTTTACGGCCACCGCCGCCATGCAGCAGGTGGAGCAGGGAAAGCTGGACATCGACAGGCCGCTCTCGGCCTGTCTGCCCGAGTTCTCCATCAAGAGCCGCTTCGCCGCTAGCGCGCCCATTACCCCCCGCAGCATCATGACCCATCATTCCGGCCTCCCTTCCGATCTCGCCAAGGGGATGTGGACCCGCAACCCGGAACCGTTTGAAAACGTGGTCAAACGGCTTCGGGAGGAATACGTCGCCAATCCGCCCGATTTTGTCTTTTCCTACTCCAACGTGGGGGTGACCCTCCTGGGACATGTGCTGGAAAAGGTGTCCGGCCGGGATTTCGCCGCCCATCTGGAGGCATCCGTGCTGGCTCCGCTGGGGATGACCCATTCGAGCTTCGCCACGGGACCTGATCGTTCCGCGCTGGGCGCCAAGGCCTACAACAGGGGAGAGGAGGCCGAAGAATTCTCTCTCCGAGACGTTCCTGCCGGCGGATTGAACACCACGGTGCTCGACCTCTCCCGCCTGATCCAAATGGTGTTTGCCGGAGGAAAGTCGGGAGAGCGGCAGATCATCAAGCCGGAAACCCTGGCCGAGATGCTGCGTCCACAGAACACCGCCGTGCCGCTGGATCTGAACTTTCGCGTCGGCCTCGGCTGGATGCTGAGCGGCCTAGGGGGCATCGACATCAAAAACGCCGGGCCGGTTGCCCACCACGGCGGAGCAACCCTGTACCATCGCGCCCAGTTGATCGCCCTCCCGGAGCAGAAGCTGGGGGTGGTGGTGCTGTCCAACTCGGCCACCGCCGGCCAAGTGGTCAACAATGTGGCCACCGAGACGCTGAAACTGGCCCTGGAGGCGAAGAGCGGCATCCGGCAGCCGGAAAAGACCGATGCCGCGAAAGGGGAAGGCTCCATGTCGCAGGAGGCTTTGCAGGCCTATGAAGGGCGCTACGCCACCATTGCCGGGGTGGTCCCGGTAAGCAAGAAATCGGATTATCTGCGGGCCGAGGCCTTCGGCGCCTCGTTTCGACTGGTGCCGCGCCCCGACGGCCTTTTGGGGATGCGCTACAAGCTGCTGGGACTTATCCCCATCAGCCTGGGGGAGTTGGACCATATCGGCCTGTCACTGGCCAAAGTGGCGGACCGCGAGATACTGAAGGCCCGCTCCGGTGATCAGGAACTGCTGGTCGGCGAAAGAATCCGGCCGGTGCCGCTATCCGGGAAGATGCTGCAACGCACGGGCGATTATGAAATTGCCAACCGCGGCGAAGATGCCGTGATATTCGACAACGTGCGCGTCCGGGAGGAGGCGGGTCTGTTGATCGTGGATTACGCCATGCCGCTCTTTTCCGACGGCAGGATGAGTTTCGCCATTTATCCGCTCTCCGACTCGGAGGCGCTGACTTACGGGCTGGGACGCGGCATGGGTGAGACGATCCGGGCGGTTACGGTTGACGGCGTGGAGCGGCTCCTCTTTTCCGGGTACCAACTGAGGAAGAAAGGGGAGTAATATGCCTATCCTTGGCTGCATATGAAAGCGATCACGCCCTTTGGAGTGACATCCCAGTCGGGATCATAACCAGACCCTGGAGGAAGACAATGATTACAAGCGCTGCAAAGGTAGCACCAAACCCGCAGACCGCCACCGCCACTGAAAAACAGAAGGCAAGCATACAGACAACGCCTGTTACCGAATCCTCGGACAGGGTTGTGATCAGCGGGGCAGGCCAATCCAGACTGGACGCTGCCAGAGACATCATGTCCCGATACGACCTGAGGAATATTTCCTACAACAACCTGAAACAGCTGGGACGCGAGCTGTACGGCAACGGACTGATCAGCGGCGAGCAGATGCTGGACATGACGGCCCCCACCTTCGAAACCGGCTCGCTGCCGGGCAACGGCAGCCCAGCCCCCCGTTTCAGCCCTGACACGCCCCGCGATTACCTGGCGCTGTATGAGGGCTCGTTGGCGTTCAAGAAGGCCAATTTGTCGAGCGACCGGAACTCCATCGCCTGGACTGAACGCACCTTGTCCCTGTTCCGGCATTTCGAATCGATGTAGCCGTAAGAATAATGCTTTCATTAACGGGGGAGTATATTTTGTTCACAGGGCGGCGCGGCAGGCCGTTCATTACTGGCGCCCTCCCTTGTGGAGTTGGCTGTATCGCAATAAGAGTGACAGGACAAGTGAGGTTGAAGAGGGCAAATGATGTGGAACAGGCGGTTATTTATGCTGGCATCCGGAATTGCCGCGGTTGTCGTTATTGGGGCTGTTTTACATTACACATCGGCCCTGCTCTCTATCGGTGCGGCTTACAAGGCCAAAACCCTCTGCTCCGGCGTGTTTGTCGCGCATCGGGATCCACGATCGGTACTCGATACCGACCTGACAGCGGACGATCTGTCCATGTTGCGTCACATCGATGTTCACATCGATTACGATGAAAAGTCCGTTACCGCCGATTTTCTCGGCATGCTCAAACGTAAAGCTACGTACCGTCAGGGGCTTGGCTGCTCCTTGGAGTACGAAACTCATAAAGCCTTCTCCAGCAGTGAATTGCCCATAACCATGGCTAAGTCGAAAGCCATGCCGGAAAAACAAAATCCCCTGTTCAAGGCAGCCCTGGATTGGGCTTTCTCGGAACCCGACCCGGCACGGCTGCGGCGCACCCGTGCGGTCGTCGTTCTGCATAAAGGCCGGATCGTAGCGGAACGCTACGCCCCGGGCTTTGACAAGGACACCCCCCTCCTTGGCTGGTCCATGACCAAGGGGGTGATGAACGCGCTCACAGGCATCATGGTAAAGGAAGGCCGCCTTTCACTCACCGGCCCCCTGCCGGTGCAGGAATGGCGGGAACCGGACGACCCGAGGAGGAAGATCACCCTCGATCATCTGCTTCGCATGAGCAGCGGCCTGCGTTTCGACGAGGACGACGGCAACCCCCTTGGGGACGTCACCTACATGCTCCTCGGCGTTCCGGACATGGGCTCCTTCGCGGCCCGCAAATCCCTGGAAGCGGAGCCGGGCAAAATGTGGAGCTACTCCAGCGGCACCACCAACATCATCGGCCGCATCATCCGCCAATCCGTCGGAGACGCCAACTATGTGGGCCTTCCGCGGCGTGAACTGTTCGAGCCTCTCGGCATGGATAGCGCCGTGATCGAACAGGACGCGGCAGGCACGTTTGTGGGTTCATCGTTAATGTACGCAACAGCCCGCGACTGGGCACGGTTCGGGCAGCTCTATCTTCAGGACGGCGTGTGGGCGGGCCGGCGCATTCTGCCGGAAGGATGGGTAGAGTACGCCTTCGCCAGAAAGTTCGTCTTCTATGACGGTTCCAGAGACGACGTTGACATCGATGACGGCCCCTTTGCACGGCTGGGAGTGAGTCTGGTCTGGTAGGTGGAAAGCCGTGATCGTTGCAATGGCCTGGATCTCTTATAATCCTGTGCCGTAAGTCTTATGATGCCTGATAAGGAGGGATTGATGAGGATTTCGTATGGAGCGCCAGCTGTCACAAACCTGAAAGCAAACGTAAAAAGCGTCGTCACCGGAACCGGAACCGTCCATGCAGAAAACGATACGGTTACGGACACGGCCGATCTGGGCTCGTCAGCGGCAGCTTCCCGGATTGCCGCTAATTACGACGTGCGCAACATTTCCCCCCGCGAGATGGCGAAAATGAGCCTTGAGTTGTACCAATCCGGGGTCATTTCCTTCAAAGACCACTCGTTTCTATCATTCCAACCGGAACTGAATCCCGAGTACGACGAGACAATTGGCCGGCTTACGGGAACCGTTGCCAGGCCCGATGAACCGCAGGATTTCGTCGCAGTCTGGGAGGGGCATTTAAAAGATCAGGAGACTAGGGGAACTGATCGGGAGATGATCGAACAAACGAGGCGCATGCTGAGTCTTGTGCAGAATCTTGCCGCTACGAGGCATCCCGCCGGCGCAAACAGAATATAGTTGAGGAGGATGCATCGTGAGAATAAGTCTCGCATTTGTCTGCGGTTTGCTGATGATCGTCCCGGCATTTGCCGAAACCGCAACAATGATCTGCAAAAACGGCATCGTCTCCAAAGGGGACTTTGCGGGAGACGTGGTCTCAAAGTGCGGCGAACCGGCAGGGAAGTCCCAGCGGGAAGAAAAGCGGATAGAAAAGACGAAGGAGAGCGGTGGCGCGAAGGAAAAGACTGTGGTAACTACGGTCACCATTGACGACTGGACCTACAACTTCGGTTCCAATGAATTTATGCATCAAATATCGCTGGAAAATGGCCGGGTAGCGCGGATCGAGAGCCTGGGATACGGATACTGACCGCAAAGAGGTCCATGAATATTCTTCTGCTGAAAGGCATCGTTGAAATTTGAAATTGACTCACGAGGCATTGTGAATGCTTGTCACAAAGTCCTACAGGGAGAAATACGGCAATGGGAACATTCGTGCATTTCTATTTCATGAAACGAGATGTGGAGGGTATCGCTGAAACCATTCCGGAGCACGTGGATTACTGGCGCTCTCTGGAGCTAATTAACTACAAGGGTGGGCCTTTTGCCGACAGGAGCGGCGGTCTCATTGTCTTTGACGCTGTTGGTCTTGAGTCGGCACAAAAGATTATTGGAAATGATCCGTTCATGACAAAGGATCTGATCGAGACAGGCTGTGTGAAGGAGTGGAAACCGGAATGAGGGAGTGGGGAGGAAAGGATATCGACCCAAGGTTTTCAGGGAGTTGTCTTATACCTGAGAACCTTTTTCAATCGTTATCAGAGGGAATATAATGCATAAATTCAGTTATGTCACATTGGTTTTCTGTTTCTGGATTCTCGTCCTTACAGTAATGAATGCGACTGCAGCGGGCGGCTCCGCCAATAAAGAGTCTTTCGTATCTTAGTTGAAGCGCCTCGGGTTCAGGAGTCCGCAGTGTTGGTGGACTTTCAGAAGGAAGTAGGCAACGTCCCGATACCCATAGGCCATTCGTT
>JAJZUC010000078.1 GCA_021847245.1 Deltaproteobacteria bacterium
TCTCTTCATGGGGCCAGGCGAGGAGAACGCCGTCCTGCTCCTCCCATTCGGCCGGTAGCCGTACCGTCATTGCAGATCCTTTGGGTCGGGTGAATAACAAAACGCCAAATGATACAAAATCAGGGGTTAAAGTGCAATTTTCATTTTCCTGGGCGTTGCCTCAGGGAACAGCTCTGGAACCGAATCCGCAACACGGTTTGGGAGCATGTTGCAACATTATTCCATTCTAAGCTAAAGTTTCTCTCCCCTTGTCCGATAAGAGTCCATGTACGGTGAGCGCCTCAACGACGCGGCACACCCTCCACTGCACGGATCATGGATGAAAGGAGTCAATTGATGGAGGTATGGAGCAATCTTCGGGTTCGCAGCAAACTGCTCGTCATGGCGGTGGGGTTCTGCCTGGCACTGCTCGTGGTCGGCGCCATGGGGCTTCACGGCATGCGGAGCACCAGCGCCGGGATTTCCACATCCAACGGGAGCATGAAGCATGTGGCGCTTCTGTCCGAGCTCAAGAATAACTTCCTCCAGATGCGGCTGTCGCTGGTCTACATGCTCGCCCTCGCCGACCAGGCGAAGGTTGCCGCCAAGGGCCAGGAGTTCCAGACCCATGCCGACGCGGTGAAGAGCGGTCTCGACGCGTATCTGAAGGACGATCTGGACGCCACCGAGAAGGAGCAGATCGCCGTCTTCAAGGCGGGATTCGAGGATTATCTGGTCCAGGGGAAAAAGCTTGCGGAGATGGCTACCTCGGCCGCCGCCTCCGGCAATGCGGCCCGTGCCGAGGCGGTGGCCTTTGCGACGGAGAAGGTCGCCCCGCTTTACGACAAGCCGGCCCGGGCCGCCTCGACGCTGGTCGCTTACAACATCAAGGAAGGTGAGGCGGCGTACGCCGCCGACATGAGGACGTACCGCCGTGACTTTGCCGTCATGGTGTCCATCGTCCTGGCGGCGACCGTTCTGTCCCTTCTTGCGGGCTCCGCCATCGCCGCTTCCATCGGCCGTCCCCTCAACAAGGTGCTCGATGTCCTCAACCGGGTCGCCTCCGGCGACCTGACCGCCCGGGCCGACATCACCACCTGCGACGAAATGGGGCTCCTCGCCCGGGATGTGAACGTAACGGCGGACCGGATCAACGAGATCATTTCGCTCGTGGCCCATAACGCCTCCCAGGTCACCGCGGCGGCGACCCAGCTCCACGCCACCGCCACCCAGATGTCGACCGGGGCGGAGGAGGTGGCCCAGCAGGCGGCCACCGTCGCCACCGCCAGCGAGGAGATGGCCGCCACGTCGGCGGAGATCGCCCATAACTGCAGCATGGCGGCCGACAGCTCCCGACACGCCAACGACCGTGCCGAAACCGGATCGACCGTGGTCCAGGAGACCCTGTCGGTCATGAACCGGATCGCCGAGCGGGTCCGTTCCTCGGCCCGGACGGTGGAGAATCTCGGCTCCCGCAGCGACCAGATCGGCGAGATCATCGGCACCATCGAGGATATCGCCGACCAGACGAACCTCCTGGCGCTGAACGCCGCCATCGAGGCGGCCCGGGCCGGCGATCAGGGGCGCGGCTTTGCGGTCGTTGCCGACGAGGTCCGGGCCCTGGCCGAGCGGACCACCAGGGCGACCAAGGAGATCGCCCAGATGATCAAGGCGATCCAGGGGGAGACCAAGGGGGCGGTCGCCTCCATGGAGGATGGGGTCAGGGAGGTGGAGACCGGGACAAACGACGCCGCCCGGTCGGGCGAAGCCCTGAGCGCGATCCTCGACCAGATTGGCGGTGTCACCCTGCAGGTGAGCCAGATTGCCACCGCCGCGGAGGAGCAGACCGCCACCACCGCAGAGATCAACAACAACATCCAGCAGATCACCGACGTAGTCCAGCACACGGCCCGGGGGGCCGAGGAGTCGGCCCAGGCCGCCGAGCAGCTCGCCAGGCTGGCCGAGGAGCTCCAGGCCCTCGTTACCCGGTTCAGGCTCGCCTCGTAACTAAACAACGGCAATGTTCTGATTAAGTGCCACTTGTTCGAGTGACTCTCTTCCGGAAAAAATTCCGGTGCGCCTGCAAAATCTTCTTGACACGGCAGGACGAGTAAAATATTTATAGTCTATCGATTTAATGGAGTAAGTTTTGATTTCAAAAAAAACCAAGTACGCATTGATGGCGCTGATATACCTGGCTCGCGAATACGACCGAGGACCGGTCCTGATCGCCGACCTTGCCGAACGGGAAAATATTCCAAAAAAATTCCTGGAGTTGATACTGCTTGCCCTGAAGAACAACGGGATCCTCCAGAGCAAGAAGGGGAAGGGAGGGGGCTACTATCTGGGCCGTGCGGCAAAGGATATCAGTATCGGGCAGGTGATCCGGGTTCTGGATGGCCCTCTGGCGCCGGTCCCCTGCGTGAGCGAAACGGCCTACGCCAGTTGCCAGGAATGCCGCGACGAAGCGACGTGCGGGATCAGATTGGTCATGAAGGAAGTCAGGGACGCGATGGCGGCAATCTTGGACGGCACGACCCTGTCGGATTTGATCGAACGGGTCGAGCGAGAGGTCAAAAAGCGGGAAGGAATTATTGACTATACTATTTAATTTTTTTGGTTTTTTAGTCGATTAAATCGATAGACTAAATTCTAAAATTGAGCTGACCGGACAACCGGAGGTTCTCGAACAATGAAAGGAGAATCGCATGAGAAGCCTCAGGTTGTTAGTTGTGGCAGCGGTGGGGAGCACGGTATTGGGGACGATGTCACCGGGATTTGCCGCCGAGGGGGTGAATGCCCCGAGCCCAACACTGGAGGAACGGGTGAAGGAGTTGAACCAGAAGGTCCTCGATCTTGAAAAACGGCGGCAAGAGGATGATGCCAAAGCCAAGGACGCACCGATGGTGGGAGCCGGCGAGGACGGATTTTTCCTGAGGTCGGCATCCGGGGATTTCCAGTTGAAGCTGCGCGGCTACGTCCAGACGGATGGCCGGTTCTTTCTGGAAGACGACAGGAAGCCCGCAATCGATCAATTTCTGCTGCGCCGGGTACGGCCGATCGTTGAAGGCACGATGTACAGGTATTTCGATTTCCGGATCATGCCTGATTTCGGTGGCGGCAAGGTCGAGTTGCAGGATGCCTACCTGGATATCCGCTACTGGTCGCAGGCGAAATTGCGTGCCGGCAAGTTCAAGGGGCCGGTCGGGCTTGAGCGCCTCCAGTCCGGCACCGACCTGCTGTTCGTGGAGCGCGCACTGCCGACCAATCTCGTTCCAAACCGCGAGCTGGGGTTCCAGCTCCATGGAGACCTGCTCGGCGGCGCCCTCAGCTATGCGGTGGGCGTCTTCAATGGTGTTGCTGACGGTGCCAGCAGCGACGGTGACAGTGGGGACGACAAGGAGTTCGAAGGAAGGCTCTTTGCCCATCCCTTCAGAAACAGCGCAATCACTCCGCTTCAAGGATTAGGTCTGGGCGTGGCGGGAAGCTACGGCACGACGGATGGTACGCTGCCGGGTTACAAAAGTCCCGGACAGAACACGTTCTTCAGCTACAAGACTGGCTCCACGGCGAGTGGCATCCACTATCGCATCGCGCCCCAGGGGTATTACTACCAGGGGCCGTTCGGAATCTTCGGCGAATACGTCGTCTCTTCACAGGATGTGAGGAATGGGGCTGAGGGGAAAGAGCTGCACAATACATCCTGGCAGGTGGCGGCCTCGTATGTCGTTACGGGGGACAAGGCCTCCTATAAGGGAGTGGTTCCGAAACAGAAGTTCGATCCCCGCAACGGTGCCTGGGGCGCCCTGGAGATCGCCGCCCGCTACGCCGAACTGTCTGTGGATCGCGATGCATTTCCGATCTTCGCCGATCCCGCCTCTGCCGCCCGGAAGGCGCGGGCATGGGGAGTCGGCACGAACTGGTATCTGAACAAAAGTGTAAAGATCGTATTGAATTACGAACAGACGGCGTTTGATGGAGGAGCCGCCGGCGGTGCAGACCGCGAAGACGAAAGGGTGGTGCTGAGCAGGCTTCAGGTCGCCTACTAACGCCGTTCGACAGCTCAGGACCGAAATTTACCGGGCAATATTCTTACCGGGCGATATTCAAATCGACTGACAACACAAGGAGGCAGCAGATGGCACGCGACAAACGAATCATATTTCTGGCCCTGACGATGCTTATCCTGGGCATGCTGGCATCGACCGGCGCCTTCGCCGGTGCGGAACTTCTCAATGTGTCCTACGACCCGACCCGCGAACTCTACCAGGAATTCAACGCCGCTTTCGCCACGTACTGGAAAAAGAAGACCGGCGAGAGCATGGCGGTCAAGCAATCCCACGGTGGTTCCGGCAAGCAGGCCCGTGCCGTCATCGACGGGCTGGAAGCGGATGTGGTCACCCTGGCCCTGGCTTATGACATCGACGTAATTGCCGACAGGGCGAGGCTTTTGCCGGAAAACTGGCAGCAACGTCTTCCCCACAACTCCTCACCTTACACTTCGACCATTGTCTTCCTGGTACGCAAGGGGAATCCGAAACATATCCGTGATTGGAACGATCTCGTGAGACCGGGAGTGTCGGTAATAACCCCCAACCCGAAGACATCGGGAGGGGCGCGCTGGAACTTTCTGGCGGCCTGGGGCTACGCCCTGAAGCAGAACGGGGGAAGTGATGCCCGCGCACGTGAATTCGTGACGCGGCTCTACCGAAACGTACCGGTCCTCGATTCAGGAGCCCGGGGTGCCACCAATACCTTTGTCCAGAGGGGGCTCGGTGATGTGCTGCTCGCTTGGGAGAATGAAGCATTCCTTGCGGTGAACGAATTGGGGAGAGACAAGTTCGACATCGTTGTTCCGTCGACGAGTATTTTGGCCGAACCGCCGGTCAGCGTGGTGGACCGGGTGGTGGACAAGAAGGGGAGCCGCAGGGTGGCTGAAGCCTATCTCAAATACCTGTATTCTCCCCAGGGGCAGGAGATTGCCGCGAAGAACTATTACCGCCCGCGCGATAAGAAAATTGCGGCCAGATACGCCAAGGTTTTTCCGAAAGTGCATCTCTTCACCGTCGATCAGCTGTTTGGTGGCTGGCGTAAGGCCCAGCAGCGATTTTTCAACGACGGCGGCATATTTGATCAGATCTACAGCCCTTCGAGATGATGCCTTGAGACAGGGGCGAGGCATGCCTTGCCCCTGCTAGGGGGAAACGCCATGAAGCACAGTCGACGGCAAAATGTCATTCCAGGTTTCGGCCTTTCGCTTGGCTACACCATTTTTTACCTGAGCCTTATTGTACTCATCCCGCTTTCTTCGGTGGTGGTCAAGTCGGCCAGTTTTTCCTGGGGTACCTACTGGTCCACGGTGACCGCCCCGCGAGAAATGGCTTCCTACCGGCTCACCTTTGGGGTAGCGCTTCTGGCCGCAACCATCAACTGCGTGTTCGGGGTGCTGACCGCATGGGTGCTCGCCCGTTATCGCTTGCCGGGAAAGCGGATCGTCGATGCGCTGGTCGATCTCCCCTTTGCCCTTCCCACTGCCGTGGCGGGTATCACCCTGGCCACGGTCTACTCGGGAAACGGCTGGATCGGCCGCTGGCTGGAGCCACACGGGATAAAGGTTGCCTACACACCACTTGGAATCCTTGTGGCCATGACCTTTATCGGCCTTCCTTTTGTTGTACGGACGGTCCAGCCGGTCCTTGCGGATCTGGAAGGAGAGTTGGAGGAAGCGGCGGCCTGCCTGGGGGCGAATCGCTGGCAGATCTTCAGTCGGGTCGTTTTCCCCCAGATTCTGCCGGCAATTCTGACCGGATTTGCCCTTGCCTTCGCCCGGGCTGTCGGGGAGTACGGCTCGATCATCTTCATCGCCGGGAACATGCCGATGGTTTCAGAAGTCACGCCGCTTCTCATTATCACCAAGCTGGAACAGTACGACTATCCCGGCGCCACCGCCATTGCCACGGTAATGCTTAGTGTCTCGTTTTTCGTGCTGCTGGCCATAAACCTGCTCCAGAAACGGAGCCGGCGCTTCGCCTCATAGAGGAGTAAGTCATGCACCCAGGAGTCCTTGCCCCCAAAGGGCGCAATCCGGCAGCGGCCGGACAGTCCGAACCGCTGGCAATTCGACTGCTGCTGGTAACGGTAGTCCTGTGTTTCTTGGCGGTCTTCCTCGTGGTGCCGCTGGTTTCGGTGTTCAGCCAAGCCTTGGCCAAGGGGTGGGAAGCCTACCTGGCCTCGCTTTACGAGCCCGATACGCGTATTGCTATCAGGCTGACTCTGCTGACTGCGGCCATCAGCGTGCCGCTCAACCTGCTGTTCGGCATCGCCGCCGCCTGGGCCATCGCCAAATTTGACTTTCCCGGCAAGAGCCTGCTTGTCACTTTGATCGATCTGCCTTTTTCGGTGTCTCCGGTCATCTCGGGCTTGATCTATGTGCTTCTTTTCGGCCTGCAGGGATGGCTGGGCCCGTGGCTTTCGGCGCACGGCATCAAAATCATATTCGCTGTGCCGGGAATCGTGCTGGCCACGATCTTTGTCACCTTCCCGTTTGTGGCGCGGGAGCTAATTCCGTTGATGGAGGCACAGGGGAAGGAAGAAGAGGAGGCGGCGCTGGTTCTGGGCGCCAGCGGCTTTACGACCTTCCGGCGGGTAACCCTTCCCAATATCAAGTGGGGGCTTCTCTACGGAGTGATACTTAGCAACGCCCGGGCCATGGGTGAATTCGGAGCGGTCTCGGTTGTCTCCGGTCATATCAGGGGGGCGACCAACACCATCCCCCTGCAGGTGGAGATCCTGTACAACGATTACAACTATGCCGCCGCCTTTGCCGTGGCGTCACTCCTTGCCTTTCTGGCAGTGGTGACGCTGGTGGCAAAGAGTTTCGTCGAATGGCGGATACGGGAAAATTCATCCTGCGGTTAAGGAAGAATCGCACCTAGATTTAACCGTGACCTCAATTATTACCGGAGAAACTGGCCATGAGCATAGATATTGACAATGTCAGCAAGCAGTTTGGAAGTTTTGCCGCTCTCAGCGACATCCGTCTGAACGTACCCTCAGGGGAACTGGTGGCGCTGCTTGGTCCTTCGGGTTCGGGGAAAACGACTCTGCTCCGCATCATTGCGGGACTGGAAACGCCTGACAGCGGCCGGATCGTTTTCGACGGTACCGAAGCCACGAACCGCCACGTGCGGGAGCGGCAAGTGGGGTTCGTTTTTCAGCACTATGCCCTGTTCCGGCACATGACCGTATTTGACAACATCGCCTTCGGCCTGATGGTCAAGCCCCGCAGGGAACGACCGAGCAGGGGGGAGATCCGGGACAAGGTATTCGGACTGCTCAGGCTCATCCAGCTCGAGCAGCTCTCCGACCGCTACCCATCCCAGCTTTCCGGTGGCCAGCGGCAGCGGGTCGCCCTGGCCCGGGCTCTGGCGGTGGAGCCGAAGGTGCTGCTCCTGGACGAGCCGTTCGGGGCTCTCGATGCAAAGGTCCGGGCCGAGCTGCGTCGTTGGCTGCGGCGGTTGCACGATGAAATTCACATTACCAGCGTGTTCGTCACCCACGACCAGGAAGAAGCGTTGGAGGTGGCGGACCGGATCGTCGTGATGAACGGGGGGAAAATCGAGCAGGAGGGAACTCCGGGCGAGGTCTATGATCACCCCGCGACGCCGTTCGTGTTCAGTTTTCTCGGCAATGTGAACCTGTTCCACGGCAGATCACTCTCGGGGGAAGCGGCGGTCAGGAAACAGGCGGCGACTGTCGGCTACGTACGATCCCACGACATCGAGGTGGAGCGCCGGCGGTCCAACCCCGCATCCCTGGAGGCTGCGGTGCAAGCTGTCCAGACAGTGGGGCCGTTTGTACGAGTGGAATTGCATGCTCTCAGCGCTGATGACGTGCTGGAAGCGGAGCTGTCCCGGGATGTGGCGGACCGACTCGATCTGCGGGTCGGCGAAACGGTATTTGTCCGACCCCGGAAGGTGACGGTCTTTGCAGAGGATTACCAAATCTAGGTGAACAGAAGGAGGCTGTCATGTCACGAATATTCTGGGACGCAGAGGCGCGGGGCGTCCCGGACGGCACTGAACGGTATCTGTCCGCTCCGTTCTTTGCAGGGGGGTGAGATGACTACGCCGGAACACGATCCTTGGAACCGGGAACTGGAAGTCTGCGTGCGTGAGGCTTTAAGGTCGATTCGCTATGGCACCGTGACTCTTACCCTCCAGGACGGTCACGTCATCCAGATTGACCGGCATGAGAAAATCAGGCTGCACCCCAGAGGAGATGCCGTTGATGGCGGCCGGGTAATGCCCGCCGGCAGGCGCGGCATGAAATGAGTAAGGGCGTGACGCAGTATATCAACATATTCTCCTTCTACCTCTCTCCCATGATCCTTCCGTCGCGTACGTCGAAGATCCGGTCGAACCCTTCCACCATCCGGTGGTCGTGGGTGACGACCAGGATGGCAGAGCGGTTCTCCACCGCGAGCTTCTTCAGAAGCGCCATGACGTTCTTGCCGTTTTCGGTGTCGAGGGCCGCGGTCGGCTCGTCGGCCAGGATCACCTTCGGCCGGTTGGCCAGGGCCCTCGCGATGGCGACCCGCTGCGATTCACCTCCGGAGAGAAAGGAGGGATAGGTCGCCAGCCGGTGCCCGAGGTTGAGCGCTTCGAGGAGCTCGACGGCCCGGGCTCTCGCCTCCCTCTTTGTCAGGTCGTTTATCTCCAGCGCCACCATGACGTTCTCCAGGGCGGTGAGAAACGGGATCAGGTTGTGGGCCTGGAAGATGAAGCCGATCTTTTCCCGGCGCACCCTCTTCAGGTCGATCTCCGGTAGCCACCCATCATCGGCGATGGTCGTCCCGTCGAGGATGACCCTGCCGCGGGTCGGCTCGTTGATGAGGCCGATGGCGGTAAGAAGGGTGGTCTTTCCCGACCCCGAGGGCCCCAGGATGGCGACCAGCTCCCCCGGCTTTACCTGCAAGGAGGCGTCGGCAATCGCCGTAACCGCCGTCTCGCCGCGGCCGTAGATCTTTGACAGCCGTTCCACTTCTACCGCATACATGGTTCTATCCTCCCAGGGCCTCGGCCGGCTCCACCCTGAGCGCCTTGCGGATGCCGACGAAGCTCGAAACAGTGCAGATGACAATCACGATGACGAAGAGCGTTTGCAGGTCGCCGGCGACCAGCTCCACGCGGCGCGGGAATCTGTCATAGGTGAGGGAGATGATGCCGTAGCCGATGGCGTAGGCGATCACCCCCATGAGGAGCGACTGCTGGAGAATCATCCCGATGATGACCCGGTTCTGGGCGCCGATCAGCTTGAGCGTTGCGATCACCCGGAGCTTGTCGATGGTGGAGGTGTAGATGATGAGGGAGATGATGACCGCCGAGATCACAAGAAGGATGATCCGGAAGAGCCCCAGTTGCATCCGGGCCTTCTCGATCATCCCCTTGGTGAGGATCTGGGTCTGCTCCCCGTCGGAGATCGCCCGGAAGTGGTTCCAGTGGCCGATCCGCTCCTGGACCTCCTGCAGGTTCGCGCCGGGGGCAAGCCGCGCCACCACCGTGTTCACCGTGTGGGTCGACTCAGTCAGGGCGGCGATGTTCTGCTCTAGGAACTTCGTCTGGGGCGGGGAAAGGGTGGGGAGCCCGGCAAGCCGGGCCGCGATCCGCTCCCGCTGGTTTCTGATGGCGTCGTTGTCGCTTTTGAACTGGATCTCCTGGGCATCGGCGAGGCTCACGTAGGCTGCCGGGTCGCCGCCGGAGGAGACCATCTTTCCGGTGATCCCGACCACCGTGTAGTCATGGAGCCCCAGGCGGACCTTCTCGCCGAGCCCCATCTTCATCCCCTGGGCGACGACCATCTCGTAGTGCTTCTGCCGGATGCCCCGGCCGGCGATGATGACGGGGGGACCGCCGAAGCCGTTGAGATCGTACCCAACGAGGAAGAAGCGGAAAGGCTTTCCTCCGCGCTCGATCTGGATCGTCTCGAAGGAGAGGGGGGAGGCCTCCGCCACCCCGGGGACCGCGGCGATCCGGTAGCGGATATCCTCCGGGATGCGCGAGATGGCGGCGAAGGGGCCGCTCGTCTCCTTTTGCACCACCCAGAGGTCGGCACGGGTTGCGTTGCTGATGGAGAGGGCATCGGCGAAGAGCCCCCGGTAGATTCCCCCCATGCTCATCACCACGCCGAGGAGGAGCCCCAGCCCGATGGAGGTGAGGATGAAGCGCCCCCGGTGGTAGCGGATGTCCCGGAAGGCGAGGTTCATGGCGCAACCCTCACCCGCATCCCGTCCCGAAGCTTCGCTATCTCCGGCTGCGGCGCCAGGGCGATCCGCTCGCTTCCGTCAAGCCCTCCCCGCACCTCGACAAAACCGCGCCGATCCTCGATCCCGACGGTGATCTCCCGGAATTTCAGCCTCCCATCCGCCACGAGGTAGACGCCGCGCCTCTTCCCCCGGGAGACGAGGGCGGCGGCGGGAATGGAGGGGACTTCCCTTCTCGCCTCGGTGACGATCAGGACGTCGGACTGCTCTCCGAGGCGGAAGTTTGCAAGTGGCGGGGTGAAGGCCACGTCCACCTCGAGCTCTTCGGTCACCCGGTCGCTTTCCCGCCCCAGGCGTGCCACCTGGCCGGGAAGCCCTTCGCCGGGAGCCGAGCGGAGGGTGATGACGGCGCGCTTTCCGACGACGACCCCCTTGAGTTGCGATTCGTCCACGTTGGCCTTGATCCAGACGGTTTGCGGATCGGCCAGGGTGAAGATGGCGAGTCCCGGCGTCACGGTGGCCCCCTTTTCCAGCTCCCTGGCGATGATGACCCCGTCCTGCGGCGCGTAGATGAGGGTATCGGCCACCCTGCTTCGGGCAAAGCCGAGGTTGGCGCGACTGGCCCTTTGCTCCATCTGTGCCGCCGCCAGCGCCGCGGTGCCGCGGGACTCCTCCTCCCGGGCGACCTTGCAGGCGTTTTCGTACTGCTCGGCCTCCAGCTGGGCGACCAGGTTCTTGTCGGCGAGGGTCCTGAAGCGCCGGGCGTTTTTCTCCGCAAGGGCGAGGTTGGCGCGGGCCTTCCGGAGGTTGGCCCGCTCCACGTCGATGGCGGCGGCAGCCTTGGTTACCCCCGCCTCCGACTGGCGCTCCTGCTGAATGAAGTCGTCGTTTTCAAGCCTCGCAAGGAGCTGTCCCCGCCTCACCCGGTCTCCCTGATCGGCGTACAGCTCCACGAGCCTCCCGGTGATCTTGCTCGATACCCCCACGACGACCTTCGCCTCGACGGTGCCGTTGCCGTAGACCTGGGCCGTCAGATCCCGCCTTTCGACCTTTGCCACCGCGACCTTCGGCGGGGCGAGGAGGGTCGCCTTGAGCGCAACGACCACGGCTACAAGAGCGGCAAGCCAGATCAGGTACTTCTTCCTTCGTGCCAGGGTGTTTGAGAGCTTCATGGTTTACTCCTCGCCGACTTCATTCTCGTCATTCTTTCCCCACGGCCCGATCGAGGCGGGCCAAGGCAGTATGGTAGTCGTAGGTCGCCTGGATGTGGGCCGTTTCCGCATCGAGGGCCTCGTCCACGGTGAGCGTCTCCGCTGCGTAAAGCCTGCCGGACAACAGGAAGAACAACCCAATGATGATTGCCGGATTCTTCTTGGCGTCCCCTCGAATATGCACTATTTTGAATATAAAGCGAGAATTTGGTCACATGAAATGCAAAAAAAATCAGCGGACAAGCCGAAGGAAGTTGTCCCAGAGCCTGGCCGCTTCTTCCCCGATGTCAAAGGAGTTGCCGCCGACGGTCCAGCGGAGGGCGGTGAACTGGATCATGCCGAGCAGCGTCAGTGCCGTCTCCCGGGGCGAGAGGGCGTCCCTGATCTCTCCTTCGGCGATACCCGCCGCGATGATCCCGGTAAGGGTCTCCACGTAGCTCCCCATCCGCATGGCGATGAAGCTGGAAAGCTCCCGGTCGCCGAGGTGGACCTCCTCGGAGAAGATGAAGCGGGGGATTCCCGGCAGCTCCGCGATCAGCGCGATGTGGGAGGTGAAGATGGTGTGCAGCTTTTCAAGGGGAGAGCGGCTCCCGGCCGCGATGGCGGCCGCCT
>JAJZUC010000079.1 GCA_021847245.1 Deltaproteobacteria bacterium
GGCTCTCCGACCGGTTCGGCGCCCACACCGTCACCTGCTGGGTCATGTGGATCTCCGGCGGCTGCCTCTTCCTCCTCTCCCTGCCGAAGACCGCCCTGGTCGTCACCACCACCAACGGCCCCGTATCCCTCAACCTGGGGCTCAACGTCTGGCTCTTCACCGCCCTCCTCTTCGTGGTCGGGATCGCCTGGGGGTTCGGCAAGGCGTCGGTGTTCAAGCATATCTCCGACGAGTATCCCCACAACATCGGCGTCATCTCCGGCATCGTGGGGCTCGTGGGAGGGCTGGGCGGTTTCGTCCTCCCGATCATGTTCGGCGCCCTGGTGGATCTGACCGGGGTCCGGAGCACCGCCTTCATGCTCCTCTACGGCTCCACCTGCGTCTCCCTCATCTGGATGTACCTGGCCCTGAAGAAGGAAAAAGCCCCCCGCAGGCTGAAGGCTGCGGACATATTGGAATAACCGGCCAATTTCAACGAAAGGAGAAGAAAGATGCCACCGCGTGTGTTAACGGAAGGAAAGCGCTCGCCCGCAATGGAAGGAGAAAGAAAGATGTCATCCCATGTGCTGACGGAGTGGAACCCGGAAGACAAGACCTTCTGGGAAACGAAGGGGAAGGCCATCGCCACCCGCAATCTCTGGATCTCCATCCCCTGCCTCTTCCTGGCGTTTGCCGTCTGGATGGTCTGGAGCGTGGTCTGCGTGAACCTCCCCCTCATCGGTTTCAAGTACAGCACCAACCAGCTCTTCTGGCTGGCGGCGCTCCCGGGGCTGTCAGGCGCGACGCTCCGCATCTTCTACTCCTTCATGGTGCCGATCTTCGGCGGGCGCAAGTGGACCGCCATCAGCACCGCATCGCTCCTGATTCCCGCCGCGGGGATCGGCTTGGCCGTGCAGGACCCCACCACGAGCTACTCGACGTTTCTCATCCTGGCCGTTCTATGTGGTTTCGGCGGCGGCAACTTCGCCTCCAGCATGGCCAACATCAGCTTCTTCTTTCCCAAGGCCCAGAAGGGGACCGCCCTGGGGCTCAACGCCGGCCTCGGGAACCTCGGGGTGAGCGGCATGCAGTTCCTGGTGCCGCTGG
Source organism: Deltaproteobacteria bacterium (assembly GCA_021847245.1). Classification (GTDB taxonomy): domain Bacteria; phylum Desulfobacterota; class Desulfuromonadia; order Geobacterales; family Geobacteraceae; genus Geobacter. The sequence goes on from JAJZUC010000079.1 coordinate 1,087, forward strand.
TGATCGGCACCGGCACGTTCGCCGCCGTGTGCGGGCCTGCTCAGATGTGTATCATCGGGGCGGAGATCAAGCCGATGTGGCTGCAGAACGCCGCCTTCATCTGGATCCCGTTCGTTATCGTCTCCACCATCGCCGCCTGGTTCGGCATGAACGACATCGCCAGCGCCAAGGCCTCCTTCAAGGACCAGGCGATCATCTTCCGGCGCAAGCACAACTGGCTCATGTGCTGGCTCTACCTCGGCACCTTCGGTTCGTTCATCGGCTACTCGGCGGGGCTCCCCCTTCTGACCAAGTCCCAGTTTCCCGGCATCAACCCGGTCAAGTACGCCTTCCTCGGCCCCCTGGTGGGGGCGCTGATCCGCCCGGTGGGGGGGTGGCTGGCCGACAAGCTCGGCGGTGCCAGGGTCACCTTCTGGAACTTCATCCTCATGGCCGGGGCCGTGGTCGGGGTCCTCGCGTTTCTCCCCCACGGCGGCGTCGGCGGGAACTTCTGGGGATTCCTCGCCATGTTCATCCTCCTCTTCGCCACCACCGGCGTCGGCAACGGCTCCACCTTCCGCATGATTCCGATCATCTTCCTCACCGAGCGGCAGCGGGAGGCGGAAGGGAAGGGGGAAGCGGCAAAAGAGCAGGCGATCAAGGACGCCGGTAAGGAGGCGGCCGCCGTCCTCGGCTTCACCTCGGCGATTGCCGCCTACGGCGCGTTCTTCATCCCCAAGAGCTTCGGCACCTCCATAGCCGCCACCGGCGGCCCCCAGACCGCCCTCTACGGGTTCATCGCCTTCTACGGGAGCTGTATCCTCCTCACGTGGTGGTACTACTCGCGCAGGAACGCCGAAGCCCCCTGCTGATCCGTGCATCCATCCGCCACCGGGAGAACCGCCATGATCACCATCGAGGAAGCCCGCCGCATCATCCTGTCAGCCATCCACCCCCTGGGGGGCGAGGAGGTCCCCCTCCTGCAGGCCCTGGGGCGCGTGGCCGCCGAGGATGTCGTCTCCCCCTGGGACATCCCGGGAGCCGACCACTCGGCCATGGACGGCTACGCCTTCGCCTTCGCGTCTCTCTCCGCCGGCCCCCTGGCGGTCTGCGACGTGATCCACGCCGGCGCATCCCGGGATGAGCCGGTCCCCAAGGGGTGCGCGGTCAAGATCATGACCGGCGCCCCGATTCCCCCCGGCTGCGACACGGTGGTGCCGGTGGAGGACGTCCGTCTGGAGAGAGAGCGGATCTTCCTCCGGGGAGAGGTGCGCCTGGGGGACCACATCCGCCGCAGAGGCGAGGACGTGACGGCCGGCGCCCGCGTCATCCCGGCGGGGGCGCTCCTTCGCCCCCAGGAGATCGGGATGCTCTCCTCCCTGGGACGGACCGCGGCCCAGGTCTTCCGCAGGGCCCGGTGCGGCGTCCTCTCCACCGGCGACGAGCTCCTCCAGCCGGGCTCCATCCCGCAGCCCGGCAAGATCATCAACAGCAACAGCTACAGCATCGCCGCCCAGCTCCTGGAGGCGGGGGGCGAGCCGGTCATGCTCGGGATCGCCCGGGACGACCGGGAAGAGACGCGCCGCAAGATCGGCGAGGGGCTCCAGGCCGATCTCCTCATCACCACCGGCGGCGTCTCGGTGGGGGACAGGGACTTCGTCCGGGAGGCCCTCCTGGACCTGGGGGGGGAGATCCGGTTCTGGAAGGTGGCCATGAAGCCGGGGAAGCCGGTGGCCTTCGCCATGGTCCGGGGGAAGCCGGTCTTCGCCCTGCCGGGGAACCCGGTGGCGGCCATGGTCGCCTTCGAGCAGTTCGTCCGGCCGGCCCTCCTGACCCTGATGGGGCACACCCAGATCCTGCGGCCCGTGGTCCGGGGGGTCCTCACCGAACCCGTCAGGAACCGGGGTGAACGCCCCCACCTGGTGCGGGTCGCGGTACGCCTCGCGGAGGGGCGCTACCAGGTGGCCGCCACCGGCGAGCAGGGCTCGGCGCGGCTCTCCTCGCTTACCAGCGGCAACGGACTCGTGAAGCTCCCCCCCGACACCGCCCTGGCCGCCGGCAGCGAGGTGGAGGTCCAGCTCCTGGACCGCCACTTCGAGATGGGAGCCCCGTAGGACAAACACTTGGGAGGCCCCGTGAAGGGAGACGACGCCATCATCACCGTTGAGCTGGAAGGGCGAAAGATCAAGGTCCCGGCCGGCCTCACCGTCATCGAAGCCCTCTGGGACACGGGCCATGACGTGAAGCGGGGGATCGGCTGCCTCTCGGGCCTCTGCGGCGCCTGCACCGTCGCCTTCATAGAGCGGGAGAGCAAGAAGGTCAGGTTCGGCCTCGGCTGCCAGAAGGTGATCGAGGAGGGGATGAACGTCATCATGATCCCCTGTTTTCCCTGCCGGGCCGCCCGCTACTCCCTGGAAGCCGTTGCCCTGGAAAAGCTGAAGGAGCTCTACGACGAGCTCTACACCTGCAACGACTGCCGGGCCTGCAACATCTGCCCCGAATGGATCAACGTGGCCGGCGTCATGAGGGCCGCCATGGCCGGCGACTACGAAGCGGCGGCCGCCCAGGTGACGGACTGCGTCATGTGCGGCCTGTGCGCCTCCCGCTGCCCGAAGAACATCGCCCCCCACTTCGTGGCCCTCTACATCCAGAGGGCCCTGGCCCGGGAGCGCCCCTCCCCCCCCAACCTCGAAAGCCGGCTGGAGGAGATCGAGTCGTTCCGCTACGACGGGGAGTGGAGCAGGGTCGCCGCCATGGACGACGAGGCCCTCAGGGAGTTCTGCACAGCCATGGCGGGGAGATAGGAATGTACCCTCAGGCCATGTGCGACCTCATCGACATCGTCGACGGGACCCGGGGGAAGCGGAAGGGAGAGGCCATCGAAAGGCTCTCCGCCGCTGAGCTGAAGGAGCTCCTCGCCCGCTACCACCCCGACTACCGGGAGGCCGCCTTCCGGAACCTGCGGGTCGGCGTCAACCGGGGCGACCGGACGACCCACGAGATCGCCGACCTGCTGGAGGCGTTCAGCGACCTGGACCACTCGAAGATCGATCTCCGGCCCGAATACGACGCCGACGTCCTGGTCCTGGGGGGCGGGGGGGCCGGGGTGACCGCCGCGCTCTTCGCCGAGGGGATGGGGGCGCGGGTGATCCTCGCCACCAAGCTGCGGCTCGGCAACTCCAATACCATCATGGCCCTGGGGGGGATGCAGGTCTCGGTCCACGAAAGCGACTCCCCGGTTCGGCACTTCGCCGACACCATGGCCGCCGGCAAGTTCGCCGGGAACCGGAAACTGGTGAAGACCATGGTGGAGGACGGGCCGAGAATCGTCCAGTGGCTCCTGGATCTCGGGGTCGACTTCGACCGGGACGGGGAGGGGAACCTTGCGGTCAAGGGGGGCGGGGGGCTCAGCGCCCCGAGGATCATCTCCATCGGCGACTATACCGGCCTGAACATCATGAAGGTGCTGAAGGACCAGATCCGGCAGGTGGAGGGGATCGACGTCTTCGAGTTTTCCCCCGCGGTGGAGCTCACCACCAACGAGTTCGGCGAGTGCAACGGCGCCGTGCTCTACGACCTGGGGCGGAAACGGCATTTCGTCGTCCGGGCCCGGGCGGTCGTCCTGGCCACCGGGGGGTCGGGGAGGCTCCACATGCAGGGGTTTCCCACCTCCAACAACTTCGGCGCCACGGGAGACGCCCTCATCCTCGCCTACCGGGCCGGGGCACGGCTCGAAGGGATCGATTCGTTCCAGTACCACCCGACGGGGATCATGTTTCCCGAGCACATGGTGGGGGTGCTGGTCACCGAGGCGATCCGAAGCCTCGGCGCCCACCTGGTGAATGCCAGGGGGGAGCGGTTCGTCAACGAGCTGGAGACGAGAGATGCCTGCGCCGCGGCCATCATCCGGGAGTGCGAGCGGGGCAACGGCGTCAGGATCCCCTCCGGGGCCACGGGGGTCTGGCTCGATACCCCGCTCCTCGAAGAGACCCGGGAGAAGGGGTTTCTCAAGGGGCGGTTTCCTTCCCTCTTCCGTCATTTCATGCGGGTTCGGCTCGATATCTCGAAGCAGCCCCTCCTGGTCTATCCCACCCTCCACTACCAGAACGGCGGCATCCTCATCGACGAGAAGGGGGAGACCACCGTCAAAAACCTCTTCACCGCCGGCGAGGCGGCAGGAGGGATCCACGGCAGGAACAGGGCCATGGGGAACTCGCTCCTCGACATCTTCGTCTTCGGCCGCAGGGCGGGCCTTGCGGCCGCCAAGAGGAAGTACAACGAGCCGGGGAACGTGACGCTGAACCATGTGCACCGCTACTACGACCGGCTGAAAGCGCTGCGGATCTCCTCCACCGCCAAGTCCCCCACCCTGTTCCCGGAATTCATCGTCAACAAGCTGTGACGCCCGACCCTCCCGCCCTGCCCCTTAACCTGCTACTCAGAGCAAATGTGACAAAGTATAATTAAAAACGGTATAATCAATGAAAACGGCGGGTCTTACCCCGGGCGGGAGTAGCGGCCGCCCTGAACCGGAGCGATCTCGATGTACACCATCCAGCAGATCAAGTCCCACTACCTCTTCAATGACGAGGATGCCGAGACCCTGAAGTCGCTCCTCCCCATCGCCAAGGGGAACCGGGAGCGGATGATCCGGGACTTTTACGACTACCTCCTCGGCATTCCGGAGACGGCGGCGTTCCTCCAGGACGAAGCCCGAATCCAGAGGCTCAGGCTGAGCCACGGCGGGTGGTTCGTGAACCTCTTCTGCGGTGTCTACGACAACCAGTACCTCCACAATCTCCAGCGGGTCGGCCATGTCCACGTCAAGATCGGGCTCGATGCCCATTTCGTGAACGCCGCCATGCAGCAGGTGCGCCGCTTCGCCGTCGGCATGATCCGGGAGAACTTCCCCGACCGGGAGGAGCGGCGGAAGAAAACCGAGGCGGTGGAAAAGATTCTCGACATCAACCTCGACATCCTGACCGCCTCCTACATCGAGGAGGAACTGAAGAAGGTCTTCATCTCGAAGCGGTTCGAATCGCTCCTGGTCCGGGCCACGGAGCGGTTCACCTATGGCCTCAACCTGATCCTGGTCCTCGCCCTCGTGGGGGTGTCGCTGTCGGTTGTTGGGCTGTTTTTCTGGGAGATATTCCATGTCGTCGGCGGGCCTGTCGAGAAGGGGATCCTGAGCGCCCTGGGGACGCTCCTGATCCTCTGGATGATGATCGAGCTCATGGACAACGAGATCAAGAGCCTGAAGGGGGGACGGTTCAACATCCAGGTGTTCATCGGCGTCGTCATCATCGCCATCATCCGGGAGATCCTGATCTCGACCCTGCGTCACGACCCCCTGGAGACCCAGATTTTTCTGGCAGGCACCCTGCTGGTGCTGGGAGTCGTCTACTATCTGGTTGCCCGCAGCCAGCAGCTGTCGATCTCCCGGTGACAGGATGAGGCGGGGGGAAGAACTACTGACATGAGGATGATATATGGGCTTTGAAAAGGAAACCATGAACCACGCCGTCTACCGGGCGATTCTTGCGAGCATGGGGGAAGGGATCGTCTTTCTGGACGCCGATGACCGCTTCGCCTACATCAACGCGGCGGCGGAGAAGATCCGCGGCATCCGGGCGGAGGACTACCTGGGACGCCATATCCTCACCATCTTCACCACCCACCCCCCCCATGTCTCCGAGCGGGTGCAGAAGATGCTGGAGACCCTCAAGAGCGGCCTCCTCCCCTTTCACACCCACGTCATCAAGGTAAGGGGCAAGATCTTCGAGAACAGCTATTACCCGATCCGCGACAAGGAGGGGAACTATCTCGGCACCCTCATGGTGAGCCGCGACATCACCGAAAAGGAGCAACTCAAGGAAGAAAACCTCACCCTGCGCGAGCAGGTCCTGTCCGAATTCGGCTGCTGCGACCTGATCGGCAACAGCGACGTCATGCGCCCCATCTTCCAGATCATCACCGCCGCCGCCGCCGTCGACTCCACCATCCTCCTCACCGGCGAGAGCGGCACCGGCAAGGAGCTGGTGGCCCGCGCCATCCACCAGCACAGCCAGCGCAAGGACCACCCCATGATCAAGGTGAACTGCGCGGCCCTCCCCGATACCCTCCTGGAATCGGAGCTCTTCGGCCACGAAAAGGGGGCGTTCACCGGCGCCATCAAGGAGCGCAAGGGGAAGTTCGAGCAGGCCCACGGCGGGACCATCTTCCTCGACGAGATCGCGGAGATGTCCCTGGCGGCCCAGGCCAAACTCCTCCGGGTGCTCCAGGAGCGGACCGTGGAGCGGCTGGGGAGCACGCGGGAAATCCGGGTCGACGTGCGGATCATCGCCGCCACCAACCGGGATCTGCGCCGGGAGGCGGAGAGGGGGAGGTTTCGGGAAGACCTCTTCTATCGCCTCAACGTCATCCCGATCCATCTCCCCCCGCTGCGGGAGCGGCGCGAGGATATCCTCGCCCTGGCCCGGCAGTTCCTGAACCGCTTTGCCGAGAAGATGCACAAGCCGGTCATGGAGATCGCCCCGGAGGCCCGCAAGGCCCTCCTGGAGTACGGCTATCCGGGCAATGTCCGGGAGCTGGAAAACGCCATCGAGCGGGCCGTGGCCCTCTCCCTCGGCAGCACGCTGGGGCTGGAAAACCTCCCCCTGGAATTCACCGCTCCCCCTCCTGCGGCCGTCCTCCCCGCTGCCCACCCCGCCGGCGCCCCCTCCCTGGCCGAGAGTGTCCATTCCCTGGAAAAAACCGCCATCGAGGAGGCCCTGCGGGCCACCGGCAACCGGAAAGGTGAGGCCGCACGGCTCCTGGGGATCTCCCGCAAGACCCTCTGGGAGAAAATGAAACTGCTGGGGATTGTGTAACAGGGGCGGTGCCCCGGCGCTCCCCTACTCCGCCGCCGAAAAGTTCCGCGCCAGGTGGAGCCGGATCAGGTCCTCGAACTCCGCCTCCCGGTCCCCCTTGTAGACCATGGAGGAGCCGATCTCGGCGGCAAGGATGGCCGAGAGGTACTTCCGGGGGAGCCGGGCGAGGCGGCGGCGGAAACGGGGCTCCTCGACGATGAGCCGCGGCAGGTGCGCCAGGATCGCCCGGCGGTAGAGGGGTTGGCGGGTAAGCTCCGGGCGCCCCTGGAAGAACCGGAAGAGCCGGGCGTAGTTGGCGTTGATCTCGGTGCTCAGCGAATCGGAGATCTCGGTGCAGAGCGCCCCCGGCTGCTCGCGGCGGCGCCGGAGGATGAGCCGCGCCTCGTCGCCGGCCCGCTTTTCGAGGATCGCGAGGACGTCGGCCACGTAGCGCCCCTTCTGCTCCATAAACTCCTTCTCCGTGAGGAGCAGGTTGGCGATGATCTCGTAGGAGGAGGAAATGACGCCGCACTTGTTGGCCGAGGCGTCGCGCATGACGATGACCCCCTTCTTCTGCAGCTCGATCCGGGCCTCCGGGGTGATGAAGGAGTTGGCCCCCTCCACGATGGCCCGGGCCGATGGTGTCCCGTCGGGGAGGAGGAAGCGCTCCCAGTTCTCCCGGTCGATGGTCTCCGGACGCCCCCCGGCGGGGATGAAGAGGTCGGCCGGGACGGTGAAGGCCAGCTCGCCGTACTCCTTGGAGAATTCGTCCAGGGAGACCCACTCTTCAACGAGCCCCCCTTCGGTCATGGAGAGCTTCCGGTAGAGCTCCCGCAACCCCTCGCGCCGGCTTCCGCTCCGAAAGAGGATGAAGCCGCCAGGGTGGAGCGCGGCCGGGTCGAAGGCGTCCAGCTCCTGCTGCAGGACGATCCGGCCAAGCGCCCCGTGGTCGGCGCCGGCCGGGTCGCAGAGGGCCGCGGTGCCGTCGAGGATCAGGACGATCCGCGCCTGCGGGCAGCGCTCCAGCATGATCCGCAGGGCGTTGCCGGCCACGTCCCCCCCCGGGCCGCCGGTGAACTTGACGGTGAAGGGGTCGTTGCGGATGTCGATCCCCAGCTCCGCCATGGTGATCTCGGCGAACTTCATAACCCCGGTGGAGGTGACGCCGTACTCCTTGTGGTTGATCCCGACCCGCTTGCTCGACATGATCCCGATGCCGAGGAGGTAGCCGCGGCGCTTCGACATCCAGGCGATGGTCTCGATCATGTTGTCGTGCATGTTCTCGTCGGGGCCGAGCTCGATCGGCTCGTCCTCCCGGTAGTAGTCGACCACGGCCGGGTGCCGGGCCACGCCGCCATCGGTGACGAAGATGTCGAGGAAGGCGCCGGTGATGCCGTACTGCAGCTTGTAGAGGCGCCAGGTCTCCAGCTCCCTCTCCCGCTCCCTTTCCCGCATCAGGTCCGAGGCGTCCAGGAGCGTCACCAGCTTCGATCCCCCCTCGTAGATATCCTTGTTCTTCAGGTGCTGGGTGTGGGCCAGGACGAAGTTCTCGCGGAACAGGGTGGTGGCGTTGGTGACCAGGTCGTCGGGGGTGCGGCAGATGACGGTGCGCCATCCCCCCCGGGCGATGTCGGAGAAGCCGATGTGGTAGCCGAAGCCGTAGCGGCTGAAGAAGAAGGTGATCCGGAACGGCACGGCCGGCGGGAGGTCCGCGGTGAACTCGGGGCCGAGCTCCGCCAGGTAGGCCGGGTCGAGCCGGAAGGCGAGGGCCTGCTTCTCCAGCACGAAGAAGTTCGTCTTCAGGGTGTGGGTGATGAAGGTGAGGCACGAGCGGAAGATGGTCCGCCGCACCTCGTCCAGGTGGCGGTGGCCGGTATTGTACTCCGCCACCTCCCGCCGCGCCTCGGCAAGCGCCTTTTCGTGCGCCGCGGCCCGCTCCTCCAGGGTGGGGTCGAAGCGGACGCGGAAGAGCCCCGCGAGCTGGAGCGCGATCTCCGGGTGGGCGAGGAAGGCGTCGCGCACGTCGTCCAGGCCGAAGCGGTCGGGCTGGTTGTGGGCCAGGTTCGAGTGGCAGAAGGCGATGAAGGCGTTGGTGAGGGTGGCGTCCTCCCCGTCCATGAGGCCGGTGGTGATGAACTCGCGGTAGGCGGGGGAGCGGGTCGCCAGAAGCTGGGTGGTGGAGAGCTCCCGCTGGAGCCGGCTGAAGAGCTCCGATCCCCGGGCGAGCACCCCGCCGTCGCGGCGGCGCACGTAGAAGGTGCCGAGGAAGTAGGGGTGGATGCCGTTGCTGACGGTGAGGCAGTAGGCGCGGTTCACGCCGAGCTCCAGGCGGTTGAAGACCTCCATCACCTGGAGAAGGAAGTCCTTCTGGGGGGGATTCCCGACGGCGAAGAAGACCCGCGACTCGGGACCGGCGCCGCTCTCCTCCATCTCCTCCACCCCCAGGTAGAGGCCGCCGCGGCGGTTTCCCTCCTGGTAGAGACGGAGCACCTGGGCCACCCGGCGCGGGGGGGAGATCCGGACGTAGTTTTCGTTGTTGAGCCAGAGGATCCGGAGCAGCCGGTCGAAGTCCGCCAGGTCGAAGTCGGGGTAGTAGCGGCGCACCGCCGCCAGCACCCGTCGCCGGATGCCGGAGGGGAGAGCCGCCTCCAGCCCCGCCTTGATCTCCTCGTTGCTCTTGCGGTCGAACTCGAACCGCTGGATCTCCAGGTTCTCGTCGAGCCCCGGGATCGGGTCGTCGGAGTGGGCGATCATGGCGTAGGAGATCTCCCGCTCCTGGAGCCGGCGGAGGGTCTCGTAGAGGGTCCCCGCCCGGTTCACCATCGCCATGATGAGGGACTTCTCCCGGTCGGCCAGGATGAGGCGGCGGTTGCGCCGCAGCATCCCGAGCTCCCGCGTCAGGAGCCCCAGGGCTTCCGGCTCGTCCTTCATGGCCACGAAGAAATAGGGGTTCATCTGCTCCTTGAGCCAGCGGCGGTTCTCCGCCCGCTCCGCGCTCTGCGCCTTTCCGGATGCCGGTGCCGCATTCATGGTTTCGGACTCCTTCCCGTGGCCCCCGAAGGGAGCGGTTTCGTCACCCCCAAGTATACACGGTTTGCGGGGGAGGGGCGACCACAGGGGCTCCCCTGTAGTATCCTTCGGCAAAAACCGCGGTTTGTTTAGGGAAGAGGAGCGCCGGCGAGCCCCCCGGAAAATTTTTTTTTGGGGGGGAGGCAATTAAATCGTGGACATTGGAGAGGGAAAACTGGTAGGGTGACGAAATGTCTGTGGATTCCCCCGGACAAACTAACAAAGCAGTATCAGGAGAAAGAAAGAACATGGTAAACGGTACGGTAAAGTGGTTCAACGACAGCAAGGGGTTTGGGTTCATCGAGCAGGAGAATGGCGAAGACGTGTTCGTCCACTTCTCCGCCATCACGGGCGACGGCTTCAAGTCCCTTGCTGAGGGCGATAGGGTAACGTTCGACGTGGTCAAGGGCCAGAAGGGCCTGCAGGCTGCCAACGTATCCAGAGCGTAAGCACGACGTGCCCAACGGCACCGAAGGGCCCCGGAGAAATCCGGGGCTCTTTTTTTTCACACGATCCTGTCGAGCTTCAGAGCAAAGGTGAGGTCCAGCCCCGCCAGAGGATGGTTGCCGTCCAGGGTCACCGTCGCCTCGGTCACCCCGGTGATCACCATCACCCGCTCCGCCCCCCCGCCGAATGCGATCCGCACCCTCCTCCCCACGGCAAGATCGCCGGCGGGGAAACTCTCCCGACCGACCGCGATGATGTTCTCCTGCAGGCGGGGTCCGTAGGCCTCGGCGGCGGGGATGACGACGTTCTTCGCCTGGCCGGCGGCCATGCCGACGACCTCCCGCTCCAGGGCGGCGAAGACCTCCCCGGCGCCGATGGTGAAGACCAGGGGTTCTCCCCGGTCGACGGTGCTGTCGAAGATCCGCCCGTTGTCGAGGGTGCCGATGTAGTGGATGGCGACGGTGTCGCCGGGGGCTGCCGTTCTCATGGTCTGCTCCTTGCCCGCT
>JAJZUC010000080.1 GCA_021847245.1 Deltaproteobacteria bacterium
CGGGAATGGCAAACGGGTTATTACCACCCACGAATCCTGTCACCTTCGAGGTCTCTTTGACCACGTGCCAGGTTTCGTCGTTGAGCTCCATGTTGACGAGAATATACCCCGGAAAGAATTTTCTCGAAGAGGTCTTCTTCTCCCCCTTCTTGAGCTCCACTACGGTTTCGGACGGGATAAGAACTTCGCCAAACTGTTCTTCAAGGCCCAGGTTCTTGATCCGCTCCTGAAGCGTTAACTTCACTTTATTTTCAAAGCCGGAGTAAGTGTGTACCCCGTACCATCTTTTCGCCATAAGAAATACCTTTTAGCCGAGAATGAGCCGCATCACCTTGGCGAGCACGACATCGCAGGCGCCAAGATAGACAGAGACAAGGACGACAATGACAACCACGACCCAGGTCGTCGACACCGTTTCCTTGCGAGTCGGCCACGTCACCTTGCCCAGCTCAGCCTTCACTTCGGAGAGAAACTCTTTTACGTTGGTGATCACGCTGCGAACCCCGCGACGGTTTTAAAAGTGGCAGGCCAGGAGGGATTCGAACCCCCAACACCCGGTTTTGGAGACCGGTGCTCTAGCCATTAGAGCTACTGGCCTGCGTGGATCGGCAGAAGCGTGCAAACGCACACCCTGCCACGCCTGTAAACCTACTTGGTTTCCTTGTGGACAGTGTGAGTACGGCAGAAACGGCAATACTTTTTAAACTCGAGCTTCTGAGGGGTGTTCTTCTTGTTCTTGGTAGTGGTGTAGTTCCTTTGTTTGCACTCGGTGCATCCAAGGGTAATAATGTCTCTCATCTTTTTATCCTTTGCCGCGAATGGTACGGGGGTGGAGTTACCCCCCACCCCCAATCGACTGCGTTATTCGATAATAGAGCTGACAACCCCGGCGCCGACCGTGCGGCCACCTTCGCGGATGGCGAAGCGAAGTCCTTCGTCCATGGCGATCGGGGTGATCAGGTTCACCGTCACCGCGACGTTGTCGCCAGGCATGACCATCTCGGTCCCGGCAGGAAGGTCAACGACTCCGGTTACGTCGGTGGTGCGGAAGTAGAACTGAGGACGGTAGCCGTTGAAGAACGGGGTATGGCGACCACCCTCTTCCTTGGTCAGGATGTACGCTTCGGCCTTGAACTTGGTGTGCGGGGTGATGCTCCCCGGCTTCGCCAGTACTTGGCCACGCTCGATATCCTCACGCTTCACCCCGCGAAGAAGGGCGCCGATGTTGTCGCCGGCACGACCTTCGTCAAGGAGCTTGCGGAACATCTCGACCCCGGTGACCGTGGTCTTGGCGGTCGGCTTGATCCCGACGATCTCGACTTCTTCGCCAACCTTGACGATGCCGCGCTCGACCCGCCCGGTGGCTACGGTTCCACGGCCGGAGATCGAGAAGACGTCCTCGACCGGCATCAGGAACGGCTTGTCGATGGCACGCTCGGGCTCGGGGATGTAGCTGTCGACGGCTTCCATCAGCTTCAGCACGGACTGCTCGCCGAGTTCGTCCTTGTCGCCGTTGAGGGCCTTGAGGGCGGAACCTTTGATGATGGGGATGTCGTCGCCGGGGAAGTCGTAGGAGGAGAGGAGCTCGCGAATTTCAAGTTCCACGAGTTCGAGCAGCTCTTCGTCATCGACCATGTCAGCCTTGTTCAGAAAGACGACGATGTAGGGAACGCCTACCTGACGGGCAAGCAGGATGTGCTCACGGGTCTGGGGCATCGGCCCGTCAGCCGCAGAGACGACGAGAATGGCGCCGTCCATCTGCGCCGCGCCGGTGATCATGTTTTTCACGTAGTCGGCGTGACCCGGACAGTCAACGTGGGCATAGTGGCGGTTCTCGGTCTCGTATTCAACGTGGGCGGTGGCAATGGTGATGCCGCGCTCGCGCTCTTCGGGGGCGTTGTCGATCTGGTCGAACGCCCGAAACTCGGCCTGACCGCGCTCTGCCAGAACCTTGGTGATGGCCGCGGTCAGCGTGGTCTTGCCGTGGTCTACGTGACCAATCGTCCCTATGTTGACGTGCGGTTTCTTCCTCTCGAATTTTGCCTTTGCCATGTAGGATTTCCTCCCTCAGCGTATAATGTTAGCCTTTAACCTTCGCAATTATCTCTTCAGACACCGACTTAGGTACTTGTTCGTAATGATCGAATACCATTGTATAGGTCGCGCGTCCTTGGGTCGCCGAGCGAAGATCGGTAGCGTATCCAAACATCTGCGCGAGGGGAACCATCGCACTTACTACCTGTGCACCGGCACGCCCTTCCATACCCATTATGCGACCGCGACGAGAGTTGAGATCGCCGATAACATCGCCCATGTACTCTTCTGGCACAACAACTTCAACCGACATTATCGGCTCGAGGAGCACCGGCGACGCCTTGGCGGACGCCTCCTTGAACGCCATTGACCCCGCAATCTTGAACGCCATTTCAGAAGAGTCAACTTCATGGTACGAGCCGTCAACAAGCGTCACCTTGAAGTCTACGCACGGGAAGCCAGCCAAAACACCAGTGTCCATGGCTTCCTGAATTCCTTTGTCGACAGCTGGGATATATTCGCGAGGAACAACTCCGCCCTTAATGGCGTCTACAAACTCATACCCCTTGCCGGGCTCCTGAGGCTCCATCTCGATCCAGACATGCCCGTACTGCCCGCGGCCACCGGACTGACGAACAAACTTACCCTCAACCTTGACCTTCTTGGTGACTGTCTCGCGATAAGCAACCTGGGGCTTGCCGACATTCGCCTCGACCTTGAACTCACGCATGAGCCTGTCGACGATGATCTCAAGATGCAGCTCGCCCATCCCCGAGATGATCGTCTGACCAGTCTCCTCGTCGGTTCTCACGCGGAAAGAAGGGTCTTCACTGGCAAGTTTCTGAAGGCTGATTCCCAGCTTCTCCTGGTCAGCCTTCGTCTTCGGCTCGATAGCAATGGCAATGACAGGCTCGGGAAACTCTATCGACTCAAGAACGACCGGTGCGTCTTCAGGACAGAGCGTATCGCCAGTCGTGGTATACTTCAAACCGACCGCAGCCGCAATGTCACCAGCGAGGACCTCCTTGATCTCCTCACGCTTGTTGGCGTGCATCTTAAGAAGTCTACCGATCCGCTCTTTCTTGTCCTTGGTGGAGTTATATACATAGGAGCCGGAGTTGAGAACTCCAGAATACACCCGCATAAAGCAGAGTTGACCCACAAAGGGATCGGTCATAATCTTGAATGCCAGCGCAGAGAACGGCTCACTATCAGAGGCCTTCCGTTCGATTTCTTCACCAGAGCGTGCATCGACACCTTTAATAGCCGGAATATCAACGGGGGAAGGAAGATATTCAACAACCGCGTCGAGAAGGTTCTGAACACCCTTGTTCTTGAACGCCGAGCCGCAAATAACCGGACAAATCTGAATATCAATCGTTGCTTTGCGAATAGCGGCCTTGATTTCGTCCCGGGTCAGCTCTTCTCCCCCGAGATACTTTTCCATCAGGGCTTCATCGTGGGTCGAGATCTCCTCGATCATCTTTTCACGGTATTCAGCCGCCAGCTCCGCCAGATCGGCGGGGATATCCTCCACATGAAACTTGGCGCCGAGCGACTCCTCGTCCCAAACGATCGCCTTCATCTCAACGAGATCGACAACACCCTTATATGTATCCTCGGCACCAATCGGCAACTGAATAGGCACCGGGTTCGCCTTGAGGCGATCGCGGATCATCGAGACACCGCGGAAAAAATCAGCTCCCACCCGGTCCATCTTATTCACAAAGGCAATCCGGGGAACACGGTACTTGTCAGCCTGACGCCACACCGTCTCAGATTGCGGCTCAACCCCCCCCACAGAGCAGAACACCGCCACTGCGCCGTCGAGGACCCGAAGAGAACGCTCAACTTCAATCGTAAAATCAACATGGCCAGGGGTGTCGATGATGTTTATGCGATGGTCACCCCAGTTACAGGTCGTGGCAGCAGAGGTGATCGTGATGCCACGCTCCTGCTCCTGCTCCATCCAGTCCATAGTGGCAGCACCTTCGTGCACCTCGCCTATCTTATGCGTTACCCCGGTGTAATACAGGATACGCTCGGTAGTGGTCGTCTTACCTGCATCAATGTGAGCCATGATCCCGATATTTCGGGTCTTTTCCAACGGTACGAGTCGTGCCACAAATTCCTCCAGATACTCAGTAACTCTATATGAAACTACCAGCGGTAGTGCGCAAAAGCCCTGTTCGCTTCCGCCATCCGGTGCGTATCCTCACGCTTCTTCACAGCGGCGCCACGATTATTGTAAGCATCCAGTATTTCACCCGCCAGCTTGTCAGTAACCGTCTTCTCCGACCGGTCATTTGCATACTTCACCAGCCACCGCATAGCCAAAGACATACGGCGCTCGGCACGCACCTCTACAGGCACCTGATAGGTGGATCCGCCGACCCGCCGCGATTTCACCTCAAGCATCGGCTTAATATTATCGAGACACTTCTTAAGTACCTTCACCGGGTCATCGCCGGCACGCTGAGCCGCAGTATCAAGGGCGCCATAGAGAGCCCGCTCAGCCGTACTCTTCTTGCCATCAAGCATTATCACGTTAATCAGCTTCGCAACGACACGGTCATTAAATTTCGGATCCGGCAGAATTACCCTTTTTGCAACCTCACGTCTTCTCGGCATAACACCCTCTCACAAAGTCTTTACTTGGGCCTCTTCGCACCATACTTCGAGCGGCTCTTCTTGCGATCCTTGACTCCCACCGAATCCAAAGTACCACGAACAATATGGTAACGAACACCTGGAAGGTCCTTGACCCTCCCTCCGCGAATCAACACAACCGAGTGCTCCTGAAGGTTATGGCCCACCCCCGGGATATAGGAGGTCACCTCAATGCCGTTCGTAAGACGCACCCGCGCAACCTTACGCAATGCGGAGTTCGGTTTTTTAGGCGTCGTCGTATAAACCCTTGTACAAACACCGCGCTTCTGAGGGCAACACTTCAGTGCGGGCGCAGTCGACTTATCCTTCTTGCTTTCCCTGCCGATACGAATCAGCTGATTAATTGTAGGCATACACTCTATCTCCCAGTTACCGCTTTTTCAGAGGGGGTATTCTCCCTGCGGAAGCGACAAAAATAACAGCCAAGCACTAGCTTGTCAAGCTTTTTTTCCATTATTTAACACAAAATTAAGGGAAGGAGGAAAGTGACCTCCTTCCCCAGATGCTACTCATCTCCGTCGTCATCTAACTCAGGATATACTTCAACCTCGACTGGAGGCGGAGGGACAGCCGCTACCATATCTGGCTGCTCTATGACAAGCTTCAGGTTCCGGTAGCGTGAAAGCCCGGTACCGGCGGGGATGAGACGGCCCATGATAACGTTTTCCTTCAGGCCGCGAAGGCTGTCAACCTTACCTTCGATGGATGCTTGTGTCAACACTTTTGTCGTCTCTTGGAACGAAGCCGCCGAGATAAACGACTCAGTGGAGAGCGAGGCTTTTGTGATGCCAAGAAGCAAGGGCTCCGCAATGGCCGGGCGCCCTCCCTTGGTCAGAACTTTTTCGTTCTCCTCCTCGAACGCCCAGCGCTCCAATTGATCGTCGATCAGGAAGCTAGTGTCACCGACATCTTTGATTCGAACACGGCGGAGCATCTGGCGAACAATGGTTTCGATATGCTTGTCGTTGATCTTGACCCCCTGGAGACGGTATACCTCCTGTACTTCGTCCACGAGGTACTTGGCGAGCTCTTTAAGGCCCAGTACGCGCAGAATGTCATGGGGGTTCGATGATCCATCCATAAGTGGCTCGCCCGCGCGGACATAATCATTTTCATGCACGCTGATATGCTTACCCTTGGGGATGAGGTATTCCTTCGGTTCACCAATCTCGGGGGTCACGACTACTTTGCGCTTGCCCTTTGCGTCCTTGCCAAAGGTCACCACACCATCAATCTCGGAAATGACCGCAAAGTCTTTTGGCTTGCGTGCCTCGAAGAGTTCTGCGACCCGTGGAAGACCACCGGTGATATCCTTTGTCTTCGTGGTTTCACGCGGGATTTTCGCAATAACGTCGCCAGCGTTGACGAACGAGTCTTCCTGAACGGAGATGTTGGCACCCACGGGCAGGAAGTAGCGGCCCGTGGAACTTTCACCGATCTTAATCGTCTTGCCGGTTTCATCCTTGATGGCGATCCGCGGCCTCTTATCGGCGTCACGGGACTCGACAATAACCTTGCGGGAAAGACCGGTCACTTCGTCGAGCTGTTCCTCCATTGTGACACCTTCGACAATGTCACCGAACTTGATACGTCCCGACACCTCAGTGAGGATCGGCATGGTGTACGGATCCCATTCGGCAAGCGTCTCCCCGGGCTTGGCCAGCTGGTCAGGACCGATTTTGATCTTGGCGCCGTAAACGACAGCGTACTTCTCACGCTCGCGGCCGGTCTCATCTACAACTGCCAGCTCGCCATTGCGGTTCATGACAATGTGATGGCCATCAACATTGACGACGCTGTTAATGTTGATAAATTTGATGCGCCCTTCAGTGCGGGCCTCCAGCGAGGTCTGTTCGGCATGTCGCGACGCCGTACCACCGATGTGGAAGGTACGCATGGTAAGCTGTGTTCCCGGCTCACCGATGGACTGGGCAGCGATAACGCCGACTGCCTCGCCAAGGTTGACCAGGTGCCCCCGTGCCAGGTCGCGCCCGTAACACTTGGCGCAGATGCCGCGGCGGCTCTGGCAAGTCAACACGGAACGGATCTTGACCCGCTCAAGCCCGGCGTCTTCGATCTTTCTCACCAGGGTCTCGTCAATGTCGGTATTGGCCGGCACGAGAACCTCACCGGTTACCGGATCGAGAACGTCGTCCAGGGTCACACGGCCCAGGATGCGGTCGCCAATATGCTCAATGATTTCCCCACCCTCGGTCAGCGATGACACCGTAAGGCCGTCGAGGGTACCGCAATCGTCTTCAGTGATGATGGCATCCTGGGCAACGTCCACGAGCCGGCGGGTAAGGTAACCGGAGTTTGCGGTCTTGAGCGCGGTATCGGCAAGACCTTTACGGGCACCGTGGGTCGAAATAAAGTATTGGAGAACGTTAAGCCCTTCACGGAAGTTGGCGGTAATCGGGGTCTCGATGATTTCGCCGGATGGTTTGGCCATGAGGCCCCGCATCCCGGCCAGCTGGCGGATCTGCTGGGCGGAACCCCGTGCGCCGGAATCGGCCATCATGTGGATTGCGTTGAAGGAGGGAACCTTCACTTCCTTCCCCTCGGGATCGACAACCGTGTCTTTCGACAGGTTGTCGAGCATCTCGCGGGCAATTTCTTCGGTCGACTTGGCCCAGATGTCGATGACCTTGTTGTAGCGCTCGCCGTCGGTAATGAGACCTTCGGTATACTGGTTCTGGATCTCCTTCACCTCTTCGGTCGCCTTGTCGATGATGGCGGCCTTTCCCTCGGGAATGACCATGTCGTTCATGCAGATGGAAATGCCGGCCAGCGTCGAATAGCGGAATCCGGTTTCCTTGAGGCGATCCGCCAGGATGACCGTCTCCTTGTTCCCCGCGAGGCGGTAGCAAATGTCCACAAGGTTCGACAGCTCCTTCTTGCTCATAACCTTGTTGATGGCCGAGAAAGGAACCGCATCGGGGAGAATATCGCGCAGGAGGACACGTCCGACAGTCGTTTCGATCAACTCCGGACTCTCGTCGGCCACCAGGTTTTTGATCCTCACCGTGATCCTGGCCTGCAGATCGACCTCACCGGCATCGTAAGCGATTCTGACTTCCTCGGGAGACGAGAATATCTTCCCCTCTCCCTTGGCGAAATGGCGCTCACGGGTCATATAGTAGATGCCAAGGACCATGTCCTGCGATGGCACGATGATCGGCTTGCCATGGGCAGGGGAGAGAATATTGTTGGTACTCATCATGAGCACCCTCGCCTCCACCTGGCTCTCGATGGAAAGCGGAAGGTGAACGGCCATCTGGTCGCCGTCGAAGTCCGCGTTGAAGGCGGTACAGACGAGGGGATGGAGCTGGATGGCCTTTCCCTCGATCAAAACCGGCTCGAAGGCCTGAATACCGAGGCGGTGAAGCGTCGGAGCACGGTTCAACATGACCGGATGTTCCTTGATCACTTCTTCGAGCACATCCCACACCTCGGGACGCTCTTTCTCCACCATCTTCTTGGCACTCTTGATCGTGGTAACGTACCCTTTCTCTTCGAGCTTGTTGTAGATAAATGGCTTGAACAGTTCGAGCGCCATCTTCTTGGGGAGGCCGCACTGGTGAAGCCGAAGCTCGGGACCGACGACGATGACGGAGCGGCCGGAGTAGTCAACCCGCTTGCCGAGAAGGTTCTGACGGAATCGGCCCGATTTCCCCTTTAGCATGTCGGAAAGTGACTTGAGCGGACGCTTGTTGGGCCCGGCGATGGCCCGTCCACGGCGGCCGTTGTCAAAGAGCGCGTCAACGGCTTCCTGAAGCATCCGCTTCTCGTTGCGGATAATCACCTCGGGGGCCTGGAGTTCCATGAGGCGCTTGAGCCGGTTGTTTCTGTTGATGACTCGACGGTAGAGATCGTTGAGATCGGACGTGGCGAAACGCCCTCCGTCCAGGGGAACCAGGGGACGGAGCTCCGGCGGCAAAACCGGAATGCACTCGAGAATCATCCACTCGGGACGATTTCCCGACTCCTTGAACGCCTCCAGGACCTTGAGACGCTTTGCGGTCTTCTTGCGTTTGGCCTCGCTCGTGGCCTCCAGCATTTCCTGACGAAGCTGTTGGGCAAGCTGGTCGAGATCGAGCCCCTTGAGACAATCGCGAATGGCGGCCGCCCCCATGCCGGCCTCGAACTGACCCCCATGCTCTTCCATCGCCTTCAGGTACCGGTCCTCGGACAGCACCTCGCCGGCAGTCATGCCGGTCTCCTTGGGATCGGTCACCACGTAGGCTTCGAAATAAAGAACCTTCTCCAGATCCTTCAGTGAAATATCAAGCAGGTTGCCTATCCGCGAGGGGAGAGACTTCAGGAACCAGATATGGGCCACCGGAGTCGCAAGGTCGATATGGCCGAGCCGCTCACGCCGAACCTTGGACGGAATCACTTCAACGCCGCATTTCTCACAAACGATGCCACGGTGCTTCATCCGCTTATATTTGCCGCAATTGCACTCGTAGTCCTTGGTCGGACCAAATATTTTCGCACAGAACAGACCATCGCGCTCGGGTTTAAAAGTCCGGTAATTGATCGTTTCGGGCTTCTTCACTTCACCGAAAGACCGCTCGCGAATCTTCTCCGGCGAAGAGATGGAGATGCGAATTGACGAAAAATGGAGCGGATCCTTGGGCTTATCGTAAAAGTTAAAAAAATCTTCCAATTTCTAATCCTCCTCTATCTAGGAGTGGTTATCTGCTTGCTATGCGCCAATCTCTTGCCGAGAGAAAAAAGGCACCGGTTGCGACACGAGGTTACTCCTCGTCACTTTCCAGAAGTTCCACGTCGAGACAAAGCGACTGAAGCTCCTTGATCAATACGTTGAACGACTCGGGAAGCCCCGGCTCCAGGGTGTGCTTTCCTTTGACAATCGCCTCATACATCCTGGTTCTCCCTGCGACATCGTCGGACTTCACCGTCAGGAACTCCTGCAAGGCATAGGCGGCACCGTAAGCCTCCATCGCCCAGACCTCCATCTCCCCGAGGCGCTGGCCGCCGAACTGCGCCTTTCCTCCTAGCGGCTGCTGGGTCACGAGGCTGTAAGGACCGATGGAACGGGCGTGAATCTTGTCATCGACCAAGTGGTGCAGCTTGAGGACGTACATGACTCCGACTGTCACCTTGTGCTTGAACGGCTCACCGGTCTTCCCGTCATAGAGGGTGACCTGAGCTGATGCATCGAAGCCAGCCTTGGCCAGCATCTCATGGATCTGCCCCTCGGAAGCCCCTTCGAAGACCGGCGAAGCCATGGCGACCCCGCGCTGGAGACGCTTGGCAACCAGGAGAAGCTCCTCGTCGTCAAGTCCATCGAGAAATCTGTTCATCTCCTCCGAGCCGTAGACATCCTTCAGATAGGTCTTTGTCTGGCTGGCAGGGGAGTTCTTCTCGAGCATCTCCTCGATCCTCCAGCCTATCCCCTTGGCAGCCCATCCAAGGTGTGTCTCCAGAATCTGACCGACGTTCATACGGGAAGGAACGCCGAGGGGGTTCAGAACGATCTCCACGGGGCGGCCGTCTTCCATGTATGGCATATCCTCCTCGGGAAGAATCCGGGAGACAACACCCTTGTTACCATGGCGACCGGCCATCTTGTCGCCGACCTGAAGCTTGCGTTTGATGGCGATGTAGACCTTGACCATCTTAATGACGCCGGGCGGCAGATCGTCACCCCGTTTGAGCTTCTGGACCTTGTCGTCAAACACGTACCGAATTATGTCGATCTGCTGCTGGAGAGTCGTAAGAATGAGTGCAACCTTCTCGTCCACACCCTCTTCTTCAGCGACGGAAATTTCATCCCAGCGATCGACGGGGATGGCGGCGAGGGCCTCTTCGGTAATGGCGGCCCCTTTGGCGATAACGGCCCTTCCCGCCTTATCCTCCACCTTGACGGCCGCCTTTTTGCCGACGAGAAGCTTTTTCAGTTTGCCGACTGCGGAATCGCGGATGATCCGGATCTCATCCTGCTCATCCTTGCGCAACTTTTCCTCCTCGGCGCGCTCGATGATCTCGGTCCGGGCATCCTTGTCGCTCCCTTTGCGGGAGAAAATCTTGGCGCCGATGATGGTCCCCTCGACGCCCGGCGGAACCCGAAGCGAGGTATCGCGTACGTCCCCGGCCTTCTCGCCGAAAATGGCGCGAAGCAGCTTTTCCTCGGGAGAAAGCTGGGTCTCCCCCTTCGGCGTGATCTTGCCGACGAGGATGTCGCCCGGCTTCACCTCGGCGCCGATCCGGATGATCCCGGACTCGTCGAGGTCCTTCAGGGCCTCTTCGCCAAGGTTCGGAATATCGGAGGTAATCTCTTCCTTGCCGAGCTTGGTGTCGCGGGCGACGCATTCGAATTCCTCGATGTGAATAGAGGTATAGCGGTCGTCCTTGACGAGCTTTTCGGAGACGAGGATCGAGTCCTCGAAGTTGTAGCCACCCCATGGCATGAAGGCAACCACGACGTTCTGGCCGAGGGCGAGCTCCCCCATGTCGGTGGAGGGGCCGTCGGCGATGACATCGCCACGCTTGACATGGTCCCCCACCTTCACGACCGGCCGCTGGTTGATGCAGGTATTCTGGTTCGAACGGGCGAACTTGATCAGGTTGTAGATGTCGACTCCGGTTCCGGTCTCGTCATGCTCGTCCTCGTCAATCTTGACGACAATCCGGGAGGCATCTACCGATTCGACGATGCCGTTATGGCGGGCAACGACCGAGACTCCCGAATCCTTTGCCACCACGCGCTCCATCCCGGTACCGACCAGGGGTGAATCGGCTTTGAGAAGCGGCACCGCCTGGCGCTGCATGTTCGACCCCATCAGGGCCCGGTTCGCGTCGTCGTTTTCGAGGAACGGAATCAGCGATGCGGCAACGGAGACCAGCTGCATTGGCGCCACATCCATGAGCTCAAGTTCGTCGCGCCCGACCAGAACAAACTCGCCGCCTTTCCGCGCCGACACATAATCATTCCGGAAACGCCCATCCGCATCCATCTCGGCGTTGGCCTGGGCGATGGCGTGCCCCTCCTCCTCCAGGGCGGAGAAGAAGCGAACCTCGTCAGTGACTTTCCCTTCCTTCACGATGCGGTACGGTGTCTCGACGAACCCGTGCTCGTTGATCCGGGCGTAGGTCGAGAGCGATGCGATGAGACCGATGTTCGGTCCTTCCGGCGTCTCGATCGGGCAAACGCGGCCGTAGTGGGTCGGGTGAACGTCGCGCACCTCGAAACCGGCA